>JAFQBF010000056.1 GCA_017416735.1 Bacteroidaceae bacterium
ACTTCTTTTCCCTGGTTCTTCTCGAACACGTCGCTCACTACCATTTCGTTGGTAGCTCGGTGGGCTGTTCCGGCTTGTATCGGCATATTCATGAACTCGAAGAAATTGGGCGCTACATTGAGTATGCTTACTTGGATGTGGGTATCGCGTTTCCGTTCCTGGCTTGGCCAGATGCTTGTCGTGGTAGTTCCGCCAGTAAAAGGTTCCTCACCGGGAAGCACATCCAAGGTGCCGGGAATGTTGCTGAATGCTTCCACCAGGCTTTTCCGCTCATCGTTGCTCAGGAAGGTATATTCACGCATCGGGATGCTGAAGATGTTTTCCTTTTCTTCGATGGTCAGGGTGTTGAGGATGGCGTTGCCTGCCTTATGCGATTGCAGATAGAGAGCCACGGTGCACGAGAAGAATATCCAGCAGATGAACATCTGGACACCTAACAATACGTTCCGTACCCGGTGACGGCCATACACACCGCCTCCTCCGAAAAGTCCCTTTAAGATGGTAATGCGTCGCACCCTCCACACCACGAATGCGGCTGCCAGCATGCAGCATACCCAGAGCCCTAACAGATAGGTGCCGGCTTGTTGCATCAAGGTTGGGCGGTCGATGTCCATCGCTATGAAGCGCAGGTCGAACGACAGGAAGGGGGTGAGCAGTTCCATCATCATCATGGTGAACAAGCCGGAAAGGAGGAGCGACAGGGTAGCTTGTACCATCAGCATGTTCCACAGTTGGTAACCCTTGGCACCGTTCACTTGGCGGAGGCTGTACTCACGGATGCGGGTGATGTACGAACCCACCAGGAAGTGGAAGAAGTTCAGCATCCCCACCAGCAGTATGAGGATACCTGCCACTAAGGTGGTGACGGCAAAGTAAGGGGCAGATGAATCTTTCCAGAAAAGCTCGTCGAAAGGATGTGCCTTCAAGTATTGGTCGCGTCCGAAGAGGTTGTATTCCTGCTTCATGGCGTTGACTTTCCGGATGAAGTCCTCGCGCGACGTTCCATCCTTCAGCAGGGCGTATGTACTTCCGCTCATCATGCTTCGTTTGTAGCGGCTGTTCAAGAGTCCTTCGCTGTCGTTCATTACCCAAGCGTCTATCTTTCCCAAGAAACGGAGGCTGGTGTTCTCCGGCAAGTCCTCTACCACGGCTTGTATGGTGTAGGCAATGCCTCCGGTACGAGGGGTGGTGTCGGGCGAAGTACCTAATTTCCGGGTCAGGTACATCTGCTTGCCGATGGCCTTTGTGGCTTCTCCGAAGATTTGCCTGGCGGTGCTTTCTGCCAGTACGACCGAGTTGGGTGCATGGGCAGCTTGCTCCCACGAGCCGAACAGCACTTTGGGTTTGAAAGCTTGGTAGTAGGAGGGTTGTGTTTCCATGAACACCAACGTGTAGGGCAGTAGCTTGTCGGCCGATACCTCGATGTTGTAAGGGCGTGATTCGGCATAGTTGGTATAGATGTATGTTTCCACTTCGGGCAACGAGAGCTTTTCCAACTCCACATTGAAGTCGCAGAAAGTGTAACCTCTGTCTTCGCCGTTCTCCTTGTTGGCGGTGCTCATCTGCACCAGTCGGTCGAGGTTCTCGAAACATTGGTTGGTGCTGTAAATGTAACGGGTACAATACAGGCAGATACTGAAACATAGCAGCGCAACGGACAGGCCCAGAATCGAAATCAGGTTCTGGGTCTTGTGTTTCAAAAGGTTGCGCACGGCTATGATGATGTTGTGAATAATCATCTTGATTCTGTGTTTTTTTTTGTTTGGTAAAAAAGTGACATTTTGATTCCCAAGAGGGAATGAAGCCTAAAACGTGAAGGCGATTTTTTAAAACGCCTTCGCGAAATAAAATTTTGCCTTCGCGTTTTTTAATTTCGCCTTCGCGTATTCCAGCTTTTGTTTACACGTGTACTTCATTTACCACCTGGCCGTCGAACAAGTTGATGGTTCGGGTAGCATAACCGGCATCGCGTTGCGAGTGGGTCACCATTACTACCGTCGTGCCTTCCTTGTTCAGTTGGGTAAGGAGGTCCATTACTTCCTTGCCGTTCTTCGAGTCGAGGTTACCGGTCGGTTCGTCGGCCAGGATAATCTTCGGGTTGGCTACCACGGCACGGGCGATGGCCACACGTTGTTGCTGACCGCCCGAGAGCTGTTGCGGGAAGTGCTTCACGCGGTGCGAAATGGCCATACGTTCCATCGCCTCTTCCACGCGGCGCTTGCGTTCTTCCTTCGGCACACCCATGTAGAGAAGTGGGAGTTCGATGTTTTCATAGACGTTCAGCTCGTCGATGAGGTTGAAACTTTGGAACACGAAACCGATGACGCCCTTACGCAAGTTGGTACGTTCGGCTTCGGTGAATTTCGATACGTCCGTGCCGTTCAGTTCGTAAGTACCATTGGTCGGATTGTCGAGCAAACCGAGGATGTTCAGCAAGGTTGACTTACCGCATCCTGACGGTCCCATGATGGCAACAAATTCGCCTTCCTTGATTTCGAGGGTTACATCGTGCAAAGCCCAAGTTTCCACTTCTTCAGTTCTGAAGATTTTCTGCAAGTTTTCAGTCTTAATCATAATTGTAAATATTTAAGTTGTTAATAAATTGTTTGTTCTTTTTGTTTTCATTCAAACGTCATTCACTCTTGACCACATCCGCCGGATTCTCATTGGCTGCCAGTGTCACTTGCCGGAAGACGGTGAGCAGCACCAACAGAATGGTGATTCCCGATAAGGTTACATACATGCCGATGCTGATGGATACGTGATAAGCGTATTGCTCCAGCCAACGGCTGATGGTGTAGTAGAAGAACGGGAAGGCAATGAGGGCCGATAGGCTCACCAGCCAACTGTATTCGCGGAAGAACATACGGATGACTTCGCCTGCCGTTGCACCCATCACCTTGCGGATGGCTATTTCCTTCCTGCGCTGGGTAATGGTGGAAGCGGAGATGGAGAAGATACCGAACAGCGAAATCAGGATGCAGAGGAAAGTCAGCACGGCAAACAGGCGGAAAGTGGCTGTTTCGCTCTTGTTTAGTTCCTTCATCTTGTCGCTGATGAGTTTGGGGGCAGTATTGATTCCTTCGTATGTCCAACCATGCTTTTCGGCCAATTGGTTGATGGCTTCGATGGCTTGCGATTCAGTTCCCGGCATCACTTGGAAGTAATTGACAGGATAGATGAAGCGGAAGCTTTGGAACACCAAGGTAGGGACGGCCTTTTCCCTCATACCTTGAGGATGGAAGTCCTTGATGACGCCAATCACTTCATAGTCGGTGTACTTCGGTGCTTGTCCCACAAGGGCCAATGGAATCCGGATGATTTCGCCTACCGGTTGGCTTAAGCGCATGGCGGTTACGGCACTTTCGGTCAAGAGCACCTTGTTCAATACGGGTTTTCCGGTCATGAAATCCTTGGGTTGGTTACTGCCTGTCCAGTCCTCGTCGGTATAGGTACGACCTTCTTTCAGACGGAAGTTGAACATTTTGTCACCGTCTTTGGTCAGTTCCAATGGTGCCAATTGGATGTTCTTGTCTTCCTCGGTCTTTCCTTCCCAGATGATATCCGTGGTCGTCCGAAGACCTTCTTTCGACACCATGCGCTGGGAGGAGGTGATATGTCTTTCTATCATGGGAAGTTGCTTGATTTCTTCCACCATATTCTTGCTGTTTTGTTCGAAACTCCGTACCATCAGTTCGATGATGCGGGAGGTGTCAATGCCCATGTCGGTATCGTTCATGAATCGGAGCTGTTGGTAGAGCGAGCTGGCCGATGCAAAGAAGAACAGACAGATTACCAGTTGGATGGCCAAACCGGTGCGACGTATCATGTTGCGTTGGTGGTTTTGTGGTTTCCCGGTCAGGGCTTGTTTGCTTACCGAACGGATGAATTGGCTTGCCGGAATCAACAATAGGAATTGGATGATGACTAACGCAACGGCCACAACCAAAGTGTATTCTCGCCAAAGAACAGCTTTCGGGATGGTCAGCCCAAAAGTCTCTTCGAAGAACGGAAGTGTCAGTTCGATGATGCAACCGCAGAACAGGAAGACTATCAAACAATAGGCGGTGATTTCAAGCATTACTTGCAGAATCAGTTTGAAGTGGCTGGCGCCAACTGCCTTCCGTAATTTCACTTCGCGTACCCGTTGATAGTAGCGGTTCAGGAACAGGTTCATGAAGTTGAACAGCACGCAGCAAAGCAACAGACCGGTGGCTATCGTGAACATGGAAATGGCGGAGTAGGAGAACGATTCTTCCGAAGCGAACTCGAAATGTTTCTGGCTGAGAGGAATCACCTTGAACGACTTGTCCTTCAGGAAATCCAGTTGGGCAAGGGAGGTGTTCAGGTGCTTCTCGAAATCGCTTCTCTTGTATCCTTTCTTCAGCATGACGTGAGTCAGCCCGTTGTCGTATTTCCATTCTTCCGGCTGATAGATGTTGTTGCTGGCCGAAGAACTCATTTGAAGGTAGCCACTTGGGGTCAGGGTAGAGTTTTGCGGAGCATTTTCCATAATACCTACAATTTGGAGTTTACGGGCATCTGCCAAATAGAAACCTGCAGGAGCTGTTTGTTGCAACTCGTTTCCCAAAGCTTTCTCGGCCGAGCCGTAATGCGTTTTGGCAAACGATTCGCTGACGATGATTTCATCGTCGTTCATCAACTTCCGTCCGTGAAGGATGATTTGCGGGAAGATGTCAAGGAAAGCACTGTCCACTTGCATGAAGTCGGGATTCTTGATGCGTTCGTTGCCGGCCATATAGTCCATGTTTCCCATACCTCCTTCATAAGACCGGGTGATGACTTCTGCCTCCGGACAATACTCGCGGATGAATTGGGTAAGGATGCGTGGGCTATGTCCTCCCTTGTTGTTTTCGGTTTGGGTATATACCAGGTAACTCCGTTCGGCCTCCGGGTAGAAGCTGTCGTAGGAGGTTTCATAGTGCAACCAATGCAATCCATAAATAAAGAATGCAAGTCCGATAGCCAAGCCAATGATGCTGATGGCGGTCTGCGTCTTGTACTTCAACAGGTTTCGCAAAGCGATTTTAAGGAAATGTGTTATCATAATTTTTAATATTTGTTTTTCGTTAAAATTTTACGACATCGGGTTCAAAAAATGGTCCCCTTATATATTAATTATACTACAAAAATCGTGCCAGAACGTTAATGTGTTGATAATGAAAGAAAAGACGAAATAGGGGGGTGCGAAAAAGTGTGCGAAATCGCACAAATTTGTGCGATTCCGCACACTCAGCACAACGTATTTAGTTAAAATATGTTTCTTTGGAAAAGTCTTGTTTTGAAAATTATTTATAAATTGATGCTTCCGGAGGATTGTTTTAATAGAAAAAACGGGTGATGGTTGAAGAAGAATTTGGAAAAGTTGATGAAGAGTTGGGTAAAACTTGAAGACGTTTTTCTGATTCGCCGCGGCGAAAAAAAAATATGCGCCGGCGAATTTGATTTTTGCCGTGGCGAATTTGCAATGACAACGGTACATCCCTTCAGTTTCTTTCATCGTGAAAAATTAAATAAGTCTGAAAACTCATGTCACTCATTGCACGGATGTTGTAACAGGCTCAATATCAACACTCTCCCGTGCAATGTGCTTGTTTTTCGCATGTCACTGATGTCACTCGGTTGAAAAGTGACATCAGTGACATGGCATTTTTGCTTGTCATTGCACGGTGAATCATTGAAAATCAATGAATTGCAATGATTGTGCAATGAGTGACATGAGTTTTCGAACGTTGAATCAAAACCTATTCCCTTGAATCTGATTCATTTGAATTCTTTTTTACGTTATCGTCTCCCTTCCCTAACCAATGCTCGATACATATAGCAGTACCCGGATAGCTGGGACGCATCATGCTTCCGTAGTTCACAATCACTCCTTCGCGGTTGATGATGAAGTAATGCGGAAAGCCGTTTACGTTGAGTTGCTTGTACATCTTGTATGTTTCGTTGTTGTCCAGCCAATCATCGGTCAGGATGTGCTCGATGCCGGGTACATACATCTCGTACTTGTCGAGAACTTCCTTAAACCTTTTCCTGTTCTCACCTCTACAGATGGTGATGAACACGATGTCTTCTGTATCGTATTTCTTCCGGAGTTCTTTCAGAGGTTCCATCTCGGTCAGACAAGGCGGACACCATGGTGCCCAGAAGTCCAGATAAATCATTTTTCCACGGTGCTTTTCCAGCAGGTCGTAGAAAGGTTTCATATAAGGCATGAATCCTTGTGCTTTCACTTGGTCCTGATAGCGGCCATATAGGATATAATCGGAAACAGGTTTGGGGTTCTCCTGAAACCCTTTCTTCGACTGATGCATTTGTAGAATGGAGTTCCTAAGATAGGATGATTGGATATAGAGGTCGAACTTCTCCTTCTGGCTATTGAAATAGGTGGTGTCGTTCAATTCGGAGAGGGAAGATGACAAACCTTGTGCATAGAGATAAGGCATGGCGGGTGTGTCTTTCATGGGCGAAAGTATGTCCTCCAGCGTAACGCTTTGGTCATAGGCTTGGAGTCGTTCGTTCGTGGCATGGAGATAGCGGTACATCTCCTGCGACAAGCGGAAATGTGCATCGGTTATCACTTGGTTATCCAATAGGACGGCAGCTTCCTTCAGCCGGGGGGCATAGCGATGGATGTCAACACCTTCTATCCGATAATTCTTGGCATAGAGTAGATTGTCGAACAGTGCCGTATAGTAATCGGCTTTCAGCAATTCGCTGATGTACTGTTTCACCTTTTCGTCAGGTTGGTGCTTCTGTACATATTCTTCGTATCGGCGGATTCTTTCCTGATGTTCCTTTTCCAGTAGTATCTCAAATTCTTCGTTGGTACTGAAGTCCGGATAAATGTGGTAGTTTTGTATATAGAAACTGCCTTGGGTGAATTGGGTTATTTGTGCGTTGAGTTTGGCTCCATCACCCGTGACGATGGGGTGCAGCATGTCTTGGAAGTCAATTTCCAAGTGGATGCTGTCGCCCGGTTGTACATACAGATGCTCCATGTAAGGCTTGATGCTTACTTCGCACATCTCGGCATGAAGCATGAAACTGAAGTAGAAGCTGTTGTCCTCGGCAATGTCGGTGGTGTAGGTCACTTTCCCTTTCCGGAAGTAAGGGAGTTGAAGGACTATTTCATGGATATGCGGATAGAAGTCGCGGTTCTTGATTTGTCCCGCGATGATGACTTCGCCTTGTGGGGCGGACGATGTTTCTTGTTCCTGCTGAGTGCTGCATCCGCAGAGCACGAGCAAGGAGAGGAGAAATACAGATAGTGCTTTCATGTGTCTTCATTTTTGATTGATGCAAAGATAATTCTTTTGGTTATGGGATAAAAAAACTGTGGGTTAAATAATGTTGCCATTATGTTATTTAGGCTTTCCTTGAGGTGTTTTTACCCAAGGGATTGGTGAAAAGTCCTTGCACTCCTGCCACCCTTTACGTGTTGACATACAAAGAGTTATAGTGTGGTGGCAGGAGTGTAAGGAGTTACGGTAATTATTCGCTCTTCATCACCGTAGCCGGGTCAATGTTTGCTGCCTTGCGTATCTGCCACCAGAGGGTACCCATGGAAATGAGTGCCACCAGCAACAAGGCGATGACGAAGATGCCGATGCCTACCGGAGCCTTGACCACAAAGTCCGCCGTGTATTGGTGGATGAGGTAATAGGCGAGGGGAACTGCTACCACAAACGAGGCTCCCAATACCGTCAAATATTTCTTGAAAAGCAGTTGGTACAAGTCCTTCATACCCGCACCGTGTACTTTGCGAAGGGCAATTTCACGATACCGCTGGCGGATGTCGAAGAGCGAGATGCCGAACAAGCCAAGGCACGATACGGCAATGGCTATCGAGGCAAAAATGTTGTAGATGCTGGCTATCTTTTGGTCTTCCTTATAGAGAGCTTTAACTTCGTCTTCCAAAAGGGAGTATTCAAGGGTTTCCGTACCATAACATTCTTTCATCATCTCCTTCAAATAGCCAAGCAGGTCTTGTAGCTTGCCTTCTTGATAAGCAATGTATTCGGCTTCACTTCCAAAACTACTTATTTCGTAAATGGTGGGTTGAGTTCCCATGCTGAGGTGTCCGCTATAATGGTCTTTGGCTATGGCGGAAATCGGATTGAAAGGCGTTTTGTTATTTCTTCGGTAACGGCTTTCTTCTACTATAGAGGCACCTTCGATAGAAGAGATTCCCAAGACTTTCATGGCGGAACGGTTCACTACATAAAGCCTCCTGTCTTCATCTTCTGTCAAGTTGCCTTCTTCCAGTTCGATGCCGAACATCTTGAAGTGGATTGGCGAAACTAACCGACGAGCCAATAGAGCCGTTTTCCCTTCGGGCGTGATGTAGTTCGCTTCATATCCGCGTTCGGTTATCTTGTCCCAACAAGCCTCTCTGTATTCGATGTAAGGGCAAGCACTCAGTTTGTCTTGTATGGTATGGTATCGTGCCATATTTTGTTTCTCCTTTTCTTCGCTGAAACTGCTGAAGTCTTTGGATTCGTAAATCGTCTTGACGGATATGATGTTCTTGGTTCGGTATCCGGGTTCGGTGTTCAGCATCAAGCGTAATTGTCCGTTGAAGTAGAGGGCGCATACCACGAGCAAGAAGGTCAGCATATACTGGATACCGAGGAAGAACATTCGGGTACGTACCGAACGGCTACCCCAACCGATGGATTGGATAGAACGGATGGGCGAACTGAAACAGTATTTCAAGAAAGGATAGATGGAGGTCATCAGCGGCACAAGCGTAAGGATGCCCAGTGAAAGCCAACCGTCGAAGGGGGTATAGACGAACCGGGTGTTCAGCATTCGGTTGATTGGTATTTGGGTTACTTCGATGATGAACCAGGCGGTAATCAGTGCCGATGCGATGAGCAGGAAGTTTTCCAACCAAATCTGAAAGAAGAGTGTCCGCTTGTTGATGCCATATACTTTCTTCAACCCATATTCCTTGCCTCGGCGTAGCATAGCCACCAAGTAAAGATTGATGAAGTTCAGCAATCCGGTCAAAAAGAGTAACAGGCATACACCGGAAAGGATGTAGAGATGGGATTTCTTGCCAGAGAGGAAAATGCTTTTCTGGTTGTGCATATCTCCATTCCAATATACCTCCTCGATAGGAATGAAAGAGAAGGTGATTTGTCGGGTATCCCATTGGGGGTTGTTGATGTAGCGGGGCTGGTTGCCAATTTCCTTCAGCTTGTCCATATCCGCATTGGGTACGAAACGGTAAAGGTCGTGCTCCATTCTGCTCCAATCGGTAGAAAGATGATAGGACAGGACCACATCAAACTGGATGCTTGACTTGCAAGTTGGCTCTCCCAATATGCCCTCCACTGTCAAGTCCTTGCCATTGGAATGACGGAGGGTCTTTCCGACGGGATTTTCCTTTCCGAACAGTCGGGTAGCGAATTCTTTGCTCAGCAAGACGGAAGTCGGCTTGTCGAGTGCCAGTTTACCTTGTAATAAAGGATAGGAGAAGAGTTGGAAAAAGGTGCTGTCCGTCACGATGGTTCGTGAAGGGAACCTGTTTCCGTTGGCGATGATGAAGTCCTCGTCAAGCGGAGTGAACCGGGTTTCTGTTTCTATCAGCGATTTGTCCAGCTTGATAGGGTCATAGCTGTAAGAGGAAATGCCTCCGATGTGTTCACTTCCTTCCATATTGATTTTGACGGCATATACTTGTTCCCTGTCCACACAATGGGTGTCTACCGTCAGTTCGCGGTGGATGTATCGCATCAGGATGATGCAACAAGCCAAGCTGAATGCCAAGCCCAGCAAGTTGATGAGGGTGTACGATTTGCTTCTTGTCAGGAAGCGGATAGCGTAAATGATTGTTTTCATATTATTCTTGATTTCTGATTTATTCACTCTTTATTACATCCGCCGGATTCTCGTTGGCGGCTTTCCATACTCTCCATCCGATGCTGGCTATGACTACGAATGCCATTATGAACAGCACGCTGGCAAAAGGCCATACGCCGATGTCCGTCTGCCGGTTGTATGTCTCTATCCACTGCTTCATAATCAGATAAGTGATTGGGAAGGTGAGGACGGATGCATATACCAGTAACAACAGATACTCACGTAGGAACATACGCAGAATGACGGATACGGTAGCGCCGTTTACCTTACGGATAGCTATCTCCTTGCGGCGTTGTTCGCAAGCCAAGGTTATTTGTGAGTAGATGCCGAAAACGGCAATCAACAAACAAACCAAAGAAGCGAAATTCAGCAATCCGGTCAATGTGTCTTCCGTTTTCAGGTATTTGTTGAACTCTTCTTCTTCGCTGTAAAGCAAGAGCCGCTTGTCGGGCAGTTCGGTTTGTTGCATTTCTTCTATCATCCGTCGGCATTCTTCCCATGTGCCCGGTTGGTATTTGAAAAGGATAAAACCTTCTTTCCACATAAATAGGGAGAGGTAAGTGTTGTCGAAGGTCACAATCGGTATGTCGGCCGCAGGCGAGGTGAATGCACAGTCGTTCAGCACCCCGATAATGGTAATGGGTGTTACATGGGGGCCGTGGTACAGATGTTTGCCTATCGCTTCTTCCGGCGTCCACCCCATTTTGCGGGCTGTCGATTCCATAATGTTGACGTGATAGGCCGGTGTCGTTTGGTTTACCCATTCGCCACAGAGCAGTTTTATCTCGTAGAATTTAAAGAAATCCTCTCCGGCACCAATCGAGCGTATGGTCAGCGGTTGTTCCAGGTCTTTGCCCAATCCGTCCCATGAGATGATGCTGGAAGTGCTCATCAGGGAAGGCGATACGAATGGCCAATACTTGGGCTCTACCACTTCTGTCACCATCGGCAAGGCCTTTATCTTTTCCATCCATTCGTTCAGATCCACATTATTCCAGATGCTGACTGCTCCCCGGTTCTCGTATTCAAAGCCCACATCGCTGTGTCGCAGGTGATGAATCTGCTTTTGCATGATGACCGTAACGAGAATAAAAGCCAAAGACACACCCAATTGCAGGACGATATTGACTTTCCGGAAGATTCTTTCCGAACGGTTGCTTTGCATGATGCCTTGCAGCGATTTCCGTTGAAAGAAGGCTATGACAATGATGGCTGCCACCAACGAAATGAAGGCGACTCCCATCACGAAGGACATACATTCCTTGTAAATCGAAATTTCTCCGCTCACTATGCCGGTATATTCACAAAAGAAAGGCATCAACAGTTCGATGGACATCATACTGATAAAGAAAGCAGCAATCAATGTCATCGAGAAATCACAGGTCAGCAATGCAAGCAAAGAAACGTTGGATGCACCGTGTACTTTGCGTAAAGCCATTTCGCGTCGGCGTATGTGGCAACGGTCGATGAACAATGTCAGTTGATTGACCAAGGCACATACGATAATCAATATGCCGATAACCGCAAAATAGTAGATGTAGCGGAGGATGATGGATGACTGCGAAAAAGTTGCCAGTTGCTTGTTGTGACGGACATCGGTGATGGATGTAACCAAAAAGCGTCTCAATCCGGTATCCGGAAAGAATTTGTTGCTTCGCAATTCTTTGGGGAAGTGTTGGTTTATCTTTTCTTCCCAAGCTTTGGCATCTGTACCATGCACCAGTTTAACCAGTGTCTTGTAAGAACCTGATTCCCATTCTGTATGTACATATCGGGCTTTTAATATCTGATAGGGTATCATGGTGTGTGTACCCCAATCGCTCACGATGGCGCAGATGCGGTATTCCTTCTTGTATCGTGTATCGGTGATGGTCTTTCCGATTACATCGGTTGTTCCGAACAGCTGTTCAGCTCCTTTCCGGGTGATGGCCACTTCGTTGTTTTCCTCTCGTGGAATCATGAATTGGTTGCTTCCTTCCAGTACTTGGATGTCCATCATCTGGCAGAAAGTGGTGTCAATTCCCAAAGTTGGAATCTCTTCCAACCGGTTGTTCCTCTGTACATATAATTTAGTATCTTGATAGATGGTTGCTTGTTCCACTTCACTCCAATTCTCCGCTAAATGTCCTGCTAAGGCCGATGGAGTGAACATTCCATATTTTCCCGGTGAAACTTGATCGTCTGTTGATACAAAGTACAACCGCTCGGCATCGGGATGGAAGGTGTCGTAGGTCGTTTCATAGTTTATCCACAAGGTGGACAAAGTGAAGCATACGAAGCCTACCGCCAGTCCTATAATGCTGAAAACGGATTGCGTCTTGTATTTGAACAGATTCCGTAAAGCGATTGTTAAATAATGGGTTATCATACTTATTTAATTATATAGTTTGTTTCTTTCGGTTATATTACTCTCTCTTCATCACCGTAGCCGGGTCAATGTTTGCTGCCTTGCGTATCTGCCACCAGAGGGTACCCATGGAAATGACTGCCACCAGCAACAAGGCGATGACGAAGATGCCGATGCCTACCGGAGCCTTGACCACGAAGTCCGCCGTGTATTGGTGGATGAGGTAATAGGCAAGGGGAACAGCTACCACAAACGAGGCTCCCAATACTGTCAAGTATTTTTGGAAAAGAAGTTGATACAAATCCTTCAAGCCTGCTCCGTGTGCCTTGCGGATGGCTATTTCGCGGTAACGGCGACGGATGTCGAAAAGCGAAATGCCGAACAGCCCCAAACAACAAACCAGGATACCTACCAAGGCAAAGAGGTTGTAAATCACGGTCAAACGTCGGTCGTCGTCATAGAGTGCATCGACTTCATCCTGAAGCCAGGAATAAACAAAATCACTGCTGCCTGTCATCTCCTTGACCATCTGTCCCAAGTAATCGATGATTTCTTTTTCCTTGCCTTTCTGTACGGTAATGGCTACCTGACCATCCATGTTGTCGTTGCTGATAAAAAACACAATCGGTTTGATTCCTTCGCTGAGATGTCCGGCATAGTAATCGGACACAACGGCCTTGACCGGCATCAGTTCAATACCTCCCTTGACGATTTCTTGGGTTGCGGTATTGTAGCTGAACCATAAAGGTTCTTTACTTCGGATAAAGGCTTCTTCAATGGTTTTATATCCAAAGATTTTCATGGCAGCTTCGTTCAGGACAACATTATGGTCGAGACCGTTTTTTTCTGTCTCAGGTATGACACCGTCTTTCACTTTCAGATTGTGAATGTCGAGAAAGTTCTTTCCGACAAATCGGAGAAGAAGTTTTTGACTTTCATCCTTGTCGTTGATGATGTCGTATTGAGTTTGGAGTTGGAGAATGCTTCCCGTTCGATTGGATGCCCATTTTTCGATGAAAGGACATTCGTTCAGCTTCTGTTCGTAGAAACTGATATGTTTTTTCCAAAGTTCGTGTAAATCCTTTGTGGAAATATTTCCAAGTGTATGCCTGTCTTGACTTCGGTTCACAAGTTGGGCATAAAGGATACCTTCGCTACGGAATCCGGTTGGAGTCTCTTGCAGGAAGTTCAGATGTCGGTTGAAATACACCGCCACAATCAGCAAGGTCAAGGTGATGACATATTGCAGGAACAGGAAACTCATGCGTACCACAATACTTTCCCGGCTTCCGCTTACGCTCCGAAGGGAAGTGATGGGGCTGAGATAATTGTGCTTGATGAACGGATAGAGAGAGGTAACTATCGGGAAAACCAACAGGAAGGTAAGCGATAGTTTCAGGTCGAACAGATTGTACCCCTTCATTGGTTCGTTCATCAGGATTTCACATAACGGAATTGTGATTTCCACCAATAGCCAAGCTACCAGCAAGGCAGCGATGGCAAGCAATACATTCTCCAACCATACTTGTAGGAGGAGCGGAAATCCATGCAAGCCGAACACTTTCTTTATGCCGTATTCCTTCTGGCGCTTCATGGTATAGACCATATAGAGGTTGATGAAGTTTACCATACCCACCAATAGGAGGACGATGATGACACCGATGAGCATCCGTTCATAAGTGCGGTTTCCCAGTTTCACGGTTTCGGTATCTTCTGTCCAATGGTCATAATAGATGTCCTGCCAATGGATGTATTCATTACGTACATTGGCATTGTCATGAATTTGGTCGGGCTTTACGCTTCCGAAGACGTTGGTTTTGGCATTGAAAGCATCCAGATTCGTTTGTTTGGGAGAAATCCGTAACCAACCGCCGCCAATACGACTCCATTCGGTCAATTGATATGAGGTCAGGATTTCGAAATTCAGGATGGTCTTACAAGAAGGTTGGTCAATCACTCCTCGAATTGTGATGTCTTTTCCGAATGACCTCAAAGTTTTTCCTACTGCACTTTTTTTGCCGAACAGGCGTTGGGCGCAGGCTTTGGTCAAGATAGCATCTTGGGGAGTGTTGATGCGAAGTTCTCCTTCCACCAACGGATAGTCGAAGAAGTGGAAGAAAGTGCTATCTACTGCCAACAAGTCCAAATAATAGGGAGTTTCTTGGTCTTGAAAGTCTATGTTGGGTAAGGTAACAAACTCGCAAGATTCAATAATTTGGTCATCGGGTATAAGAATCTCTTTCAGCTCAGGATGAAATCTGATTAAGTTCTGTTGGGATACAGGATATTGGTAATCACCATTCTTGTTGATGACCGTTACCACTTCATTCGGGCGGATGCAATGTGAATCCACTGTCCATTCGCGATGGAGATACCGCATCAAGATGATGCAACAAGCTAAGCTGAATGCCAAGCCCAGCAGGTTGATGAGGGTGTATGATTTGCTTCTTGTCAGGAAGCGGATAGCGTATATCAATGTTTTCATGCTTTTCTTGATTTATGATTTTTGATTTATGATGTATGATTTGCCGTTCGGAGGTGAAAACATTCACGAATTAGAAATCAGACATCATAAATCATACATTAGTTTACTCTCTCTTCATCACCGTAGCCGGGTCAATGTTTGCCGCTTTTCGTATCTGCCACCAAAGAGTACCCATGGAAATGACTGCCACCAGCAACAAGGCGATGACGAAGATGCCGATACCTACCGGAGCCTTTACCACAAAGTCCGCCGTGTATTGGTGGATGAGGTAATAGGTGAGGGGAACTGCTACCACAAACGAGGCTCCCAATACCGTCAAATATTTCTTGAAAAGCAGTTGGTACAAGTCCTTCATACCCGCACCGTGTACTTTGCGAAGGGCAATTTCACGATACCGCTGGCGGATGTCAAAAAGCGAGATGCCGAACAAGCCAAGGCACGATACGGCAATGGCTATCAAGGCAAAGACGGAGTAAATGATGGTCACTTGGCGGTCGTCTTCGTAGAGTTCCAGTACCTTGTCCTTCAGCCAGGTGTATTGGAAATCCTCGTTGTTGTAGATTTCCTTTTCCACTTGCTTCAGATAGTCGATGCAGGCTTTTTCCTGACCTGGGCGTATGAGGATACTGGCTGTCCCGTCGGATCTGTCACTTGACAGGACAAATATCATCGGTTGGATACCTTCGGTGAGGTGTCCGTTATAGTAATCTTCCACTACGGCAGTGACGGGCATCAGTTGTTTGCCTCCTTCCACTATTTTCCCGTTTTGATAAAAAATCCATTGTGCGTTTTCCCAACGGACAAAGGCTTCGTCATGTGAAGTGTATCCGAAAGCTTTCATGGCAGCGCGATTCAATACCACTCTGTAGTCATAATGGTCCTTAGCTTCGGGTATTTCACCTTCGATAACAGGAATGTCGAAAATCTTGAAGAACTTGGTGGAAGTGTATATCGTGACACATCGTACTCTCTGTTCTTTGTCATTGATGACTTCTGAATCATAATTGCGGAAAAGTTCTGCTCCATACATATGGTTTTCGATGTATGGGCATTCGTTCAGTTTTTGCTTCACTTGGTCAGTGCGTTTCCAAATGGCTTGTATCTCTTCCTTGGTAGCGGTTCCGTAGTTCCTTCTTTCCTTTTGGAGGTCGGCCATCAGGATGTTTTCTGTGCGGAAGCCGGGAGGAGTGCTTTGCAGGAAGTCAAGGTGCTTGCCGAAGTAAAGCGACACCACGATGATGCCTATCGTAAGGATGTATTGCACAAAGAGGAAGGCCATACGGACACGTACTGACTGACGATTCGTACCGATGCTCCGCATGGAGGTGATGGCCGTGCGGTAGTTGTAGCGGATGTAGGGATAG
>JAFQBF010000197.1 GCA_017416735.1 Bacteroidaceae bacterium
GCTCTCGTTGACGAAGATGGCTTGTTGGGTTCTGCCCAGTCGGTCGATGGTGTCGTGTTTCACGACGTCATCATCATCAACGTGTCTCTTCAATGAATCGCGAGTGTTCTTATACCCCAACGCTTCCGCCACATCCTTGGCGCAGAACATCGGTTCGCCTTGTGGACTACTCATGGTGCGGATGGCACCAAATTCTACATTTCTGAAAATCATCATTCCGTTCATAATTTTTATGTTTTAAAGGGTTAATAAATATTTTTGATTTTACACGTCTTGTCATCCAGAACGGAACGAAGTGCAGTGAAGGATCTCGTGAGCATCCACGTGGCTGTCTTCGAGACTCTTCGCTTCGCTCTGAGTGACAAAATGTTTAG
Source organism: Bacteroidaceae bacterium (assembly GCA_017416735.1). Classification (GTDB taxonomy): domain Bacteria; phylum Bacteroidota; class Bacteroidia; order Bacteroidales; family Bacteroidaceae; genus Phocaeicola. The sequence goes on from JAFQBF010000197.1 coordinate 375, forward strand.
GATTTTCTTGTTTTTCGGGGATTGTATCAGTATGTCAAGGAGCAACGCGGTTGGGTTTGTTTCCCTTCCGCATTGCAAAATTGGGCATAAAAAAACCGATGAAGAAAGGAATCCTCATCGGCGTAAAGTATTGGAAAGTTTTTCGGAAAGTTTTGCCCTCGGGGGGCTTTCGGTGGAAAGTTTTGGAAAGTTTTCGGGAAAGTTTTGGAAAGTTTTTATTTCTCCACCTCCTCCATCGTAAGCTGGGCTATGCGCAGATAGTCTTCAAAACGCTTGCCCGTGACGGGGGCGTTCTTCTCGTCCCACAACACGGGCGACTTGCGGAAGCTCAGTTCCTCCATACGGCGCAATTCGCGTGCATCGGCCATGTGCTTGTGCCCGGGCACCGTGCGGCGCACCAGCAGGGCAAACTCCTCGTATTCACCGTTCGGGAAGGCCCGCTTTGACACCAGTCCCTTGTACACCGCAAACCATTGGCGCACCGTCTGCACCTTGTCGGCCACAAGCCTTATGGTGCGTTCCACCCGTTCTTCGGTGCTTGCCTGTGCCTGCCCGTTCATGGCCTTGCTCACCACCTGGGCCAGTTCTCTGTACGAAGGGCGTTGCGGTGCCTTGATGATGTTCACCACGCGCCCGAAGAAGCGCACGTTCATGTCTTCGGTGAGGCGGATGGGTGTATAGTCCTTGTTTTGTGGCACCAGCCAATGGTTTCCCTCCGCATCCACGAAATACGTCTTGATGGTAAATCCGCCATTGATGGAGGCCACCACGATGTCTCCGTCATTGAATCGGTCGCACGCCTCCAGGCTCACCTGGTCGCCATCGTTCACATCGGCCTCCTTCATCGAGTCGCCCGATACATGGATGACAAACACGGGGCGCAAGCCCACCAATTCTCGCGGAAGCATCAGATACTCTCCCCTCTCGGGATCTCCGATTTCCGTAGGTATCCCTGCCTGCACATCCGCATCGTAGTATTGCACGGGGCAGTCGCAAAGCATGGGCTTCATGCCGGCACCTTCGAGCAAGGCCAGTAATTCCTGTATTTCCTGTCGGTTCATTTCATCAATTGTTTTTAAGTTCAGAAAGCGAGGTTCCATGTTATGTTTTCTTTTAAAAAAAGGCTGCACGAGGCAGCCTTTATATTGTGGATTATAGATGCGCTATTAATTCAATGTAACCTCTTGTACGGGCAATTTGGTAACCTTGCCACATTCTATGGTCAATGTACCGGTTAATTGTTTTTCAACCGTAGGATTTTCATTGTAATAGTACAACTTAGGATTTACGTATGTGCCGGGAAGCATCGGGATAAAGTAAGATACCGGAGTGGTTGTATTCAATGTTTCCTCCCGGTAAGTGATTGACATGGAATAATCATCTACGCCCTCTATTTTATCAACAAAATAGGGAGCTTCAGGTTTTGCAGAGAAAGGACCAACAACTTTAGCACCATCTACAAAAATACCAACACCTTTTAAATTCTTAATCTCAGAAGCAGCAGCCAACTCAACAGGTACCTCTACCATGCCTACGATGTGGTGCATCTCTGCAATGGTGCCATCAGCTTCAGCAGTGAACTTATCGCTAATCAACGGAATATCAATAGCATCAGGATCATTAGGATCGTTCTGGCTTTTAAGTTCTCCTTTAAGTCCAAGACGTAAGTCTATAAATGCAATATACTGAGCACCTGCTGTCATACCTTGTTCATCGTCATATACTTGTAATTCAAAATTTCCGGTAGCTTCATTATAAGCGTATTCATAGACCTCTTCCAAATCAGGGGTCGCAACATAGAGAGCATCCTCGTCATCCCAAGTGAACTTCAAGCCGGCGTCACTTGCTTCTGCCGCAATGCGGGAATCAGCACCGCTAAATACGGCCTTGAATTCGGTGATGTATTGAGGTTCGTTCAACACTTCGTTGTCGTTGTTGCATGCTGCCATGATGCCGGCAACAGCCAAAAATAACATAATCTTTTTCATCTTTCGTAATGTTTTTTTAGTTATTATTCCATCCGCCACCATAAGGCATGTCATCGATAGGCGCAGTCGATGTTGCAAATCCCTTCTCTACTTCCACTTCTATAGTTTTATTTTTTCCAAAAGCATCGTATCATACACAACACCGATAGATATTTCTTCATCGTCATTCAAATAAAATTTATCACCTGGTTTATACTCAGTATAATCATCTATAATTGTTTCAACACTATGAGAAAAAGTATTGTTTTGAACAATAGAATTTTGATTTACAGTAGTGTTTTCTACTGTAGAATCTGTAGTTGTATTCTCTAATGAGTCATCTTCTTCATCTTCACTTAGTGTATTTGTTTCTGCTGTATCTTCTGGTTTTTTATCAACATCAA
>JAFQBF010000057.1 GCA_017416735.1 Bacteroidaceae bacterium
ACAATCGTACATGAAATATTTGAAAGACGGAGGATTGCCAGGCATGTTCGAATTGCAATCTATCGAATCGAAAGTGCAATATGTATCATCCGTAAAAGATACCATCATGTTGCGAGACATCATCCAACGCAAGCAGAACGAAACAAACACGGCATCGGTCAGAGATGCCAAGCTATTGGATGATATTTTTGTGTATTTGGTGAGTAATGCCTCGAATCCTATTTCCATCCAGAACATTATCAAGTTCTTCAAAGGAAAACAACGGAAAGTAGCTTATGAAACGGTATCCAACTACATTTCCTATATAGTAGAAACCTTCTTGACGCATCCGGTGAGAAGATACAACATTAAGGGAAAGTCCGTATCTGAAAATCCTTATAAATATTATTCAAACGACTTGGCTTTCAAGAATTATCTTTATCCTGGCATTGCTTACGGAATCGGATATTTGTTGGAAAATGCTGTATTCCTTGAATTGTTAAAACAAGGATTTTCCGTTTATGAAGGAGAGGGAAAAGATAAAGAGGTAGATTTTGTAGCCATCAAAGGTGACCGGAAAATATATGTGCAATGCGCCTATATGATTGAAGATGAAGATACCAAACATAGGGAATATGCATCTTTACTGGAAATCAAAGACAGTTACGAGAAATGGATAGTGACCTTGGATGAAGTGCAATATCCCATATTGGAGGGAATCAAGCATATCCAGGCTTGGGAGTTGAGCAAATATTTCTAATAAGACAAAAAGAGCGTCGGGAATCAACCCCAACGCTCTTTCAACATATCTTCCAGACGTAAAAGCTCGTCGCGATACTGGGCGGCCTCGATGAACTCTAATTTCTTGGCGGCTTCCTGCATCTGCTTGCGAGTGCGCTCGATAGCCTTCTCCATCTGAGGACGGGACATATATTGCACCACGGGGTCGGCGGCAATGCTGATTTTCTCGGGCTCGACGTAGGCTTTCGGAGCCTTGCTCTTTGTTTCTTCCTTTTCGGCATTGGCACCCAACAAGGCATTACTGAAGGCTTTCTTGATTTGCTTCGGCGTGATGCCATTCGCTTCATTATAAGCTAATTGCTTCTCGCGACGGCGATTGGTCTCATCGATGGTCTTTTGCATACTCTCGGTGATGCGGTCGGCATACATGATGACCTTGCCATTGACATTACGGGCGGCACGACCGGCCGTCTGGGTGAGCGAACGATGGGAGCGGAGGAAGCCTTCCTTGTCGGCATCGAGGATGGCTACCAAGGATACTTCGGGCAAGTCGAGTCCTTCACGAAGGAGGTTGACGCCTATCAATACATCGTAGAGACCTTTGCGGAGGTCGTCCATAATCTGAACGCGTTCGAGGGTATCGACATCGCTATGGATATAGTTGCAACGGACATCGTGGTTCAACAAGAATTCGGTCAGTTCCTCGGCCATACGCTTGGTGAGGGTGGTGATGAGGACACGTTCTTCGCGTTCGATGCGTTGCTGGATTTCTTCCATCAAGTCGTCTATCTGATTCAAGCTCGGACGTACTTCGATGATGGGGTCGAGCAAACCGGTAGGACGGATAACTTGCTCGACGACAATGCCTTCACTCTGAATCAACTCGTAATCGGCGGGGGTGGCACTGACATAAATGACTTGCTTGGCCAACTCCTGAAACTCCTCGAACTTCAAGGGGCGGTTGTCGAAAGCCGACTCCATGCGGAAACCGTATTGCACAAGGTTGGTCTTGCGGGCACGGTCGCCTCCGTACATGGCGTGTATCTGAGGAACACTGACGTGACTCTCGTCTATTACAATCAGGAAATCGTCGGGGAAGAAGTCGAGCAAGCAATAGGGGCGGGTGCCGGCATCGCGTCCGTCGAAGTATCGGGAATAGTTCTCGATGCCCGAACAATGTCCCAACTCACGAATCATCTCCATATCGTATGTGACACGTTCGTAAAGGCGTTTGGCTTCAAACGGCTTCCCGTTTTCCTCAAAACGTGCTACCTCTTTGGTCAAGTCGTCTTCTATCTGATGAATGGCGCGAAGCTGGCTCTCCTTGGTGGTCATGAAGAGGTTGGCGGGGTATATCTTGTATTCCTCGAATTGGCCGAGACGCACACCCGAAATGGGATCGACTTCCTCGATGGCATCAATCTCATCGTCCCAAAACATGACGCGGAGAAGATTGTCGCTATAAGCCAAGTAGATATCGACTGTATCGCCCTTCACCCGGAAATTGCCACGGTTCAACTCCAAGTCATTGCGGACATAGAGGCTATCCACCAACCGGCGAAGGAAGACATTGCGGTCGAGCAACTTGCCTCGCTTGATTTCGATGACATTGTTATAGAAGTCCGAAGGATTTCCCATACCATAGATGCAGGAAACGGATGAAATCACCACCACATCCTTGCGTCCGGAGAGCAGGGCAGAGGTGGCGGCCAAACGAAGCTTGTCTATCTCGTCATTGATGGCAAGGTCCTTTTCTATATAAGTATCGGTAGAAGGCAGATAAGCCTCCGGCTGGTAATAGTCGTAGTAGGAGACGTAATACTCGACGGCATTATTGGGAAAGAAATTCTTGAACTCACCATAAAGCTGGGCGGCCAACGTCTTGTTATGACTCAAGATAAGCGTAGGCTTGTTGATGTTCTTGATGACATTGGCTATGGTAAATGTCTTGCCCGAGCCGGTTACCCCCAATAAAGTTTGGGCGGGCATCCCTTGAAGGACACCTTCCGTCAGTTGGGCGATGGCTTCGGGTTGGTCACCCGTAGGTTGAAATTCAGAAATCAGTTCAAAGTTCATAATTCCGTGCTAAAATTAGGTTGTAAAAGTATATATTTTCCCTGAAAACACCACCATAAGTCGCCATTAATCTCATTTTTGCAAACTTTTTAGTATTAAAAAACATATTCGATGTTGTATTATTCGATGGAAAGGCGTAAATTTGCACAATTATTTTGAATAAGATGAAAAAGTATATTGCAATAGCTCTATTGACAGGCGCTTTCTTTACCTCATGTGGTGAATATAACAAGATAATGAAAAGTGCCGATTATGATTATAAGTATGAGGCGGCTAAAAGCTACTTCGGCGATGGCCAATACACCAAGGCGGCAACTATCTTAGAAGAATTGATTCCCATCCTGAAAGGTACGGATCAGGCACAAGAGTCACTCTATATGTTGGCTATGGCTTATTACAACCAAGGAGATTATATAACAGCCAGCCACTACTTCTCGACATATTACAATACTTATCCGAACGGTACCTATACCGAATTGGCGCGTTTCCATTCAGGAAAGGCCCTTTTCCTGGATACTCCGGAGCCTAAACTTGACCAATCGAGCACTTATACGGCTATCTCAGAGCTGCAAATGTTCATGGAATATTTTCCGGACAGCAAGCGTAAGACAGATGCACAAATCATGATGTTCAACTTGCAGGACAAGTTGGTCATGAAGGAATACCTGTCTGCCAAGCTTTATTACGATTTGGGTACCTATACCGGTAATTCTTCCATGACTGCCGACGGACAAATCAACGGGAACAATTTCCAGGCTTGCATCACTACGGCCCAGAACATCTTGAAGGATTATCCATATACAAGCATGCGCGAGGATATATCCATCCTTTTGTTGAGAGCCAAGTACAAATTAGGAAGTGAAAGTGTATTGGAAAAGAAAGAGGAACGTATGCGCGAAGCCATCGATGAGTATTATGCATTCAAGAACGAGTTCCCCGAAAGCAAGTACATGAAGGAAGTGGAAGACATCTATAAGGATGCCAGCAAATATGTGAAGGAATTAAACGAATAAAAATATAGAAAAAAAGATTATGGATTACAAAAAGACAAACGCTCCGACAAATACCGTCACTCGTAATATGATGGATTTGTGTGAAGATACGGGTAATGTATATGAAACCGTAGCCATCATCGGTAAACGTGCCAACCAAATTGGTCTTGAAATGAAGAATGACCTTTCCAAGAAATTGCAGGAGTTCGCTTCATATACTGATAACTTGGAAGAAGTCTTTGAAAACAGAGAACAAATTGAAATTTCACGTTATTACGAAAAGTTGCCGAAGCCAACCTTGATTGCCACTCAGGAATATATGGAAGGTAAAGTTTATCACCGCAATCCAGCCAAGGAAAAGGAAAAACTTCAGTAATATAAGGGTACTTTCAGTAAAGGCCGTCTTCAAAAGAACGGTCTTTTCTTTTATTCATAAACTTAATAAACCATTAATATCATGATTCAAAGAATACAATCCGTCTATCTGTTGGTTGTTACCATTCTGATGATAATATGTATGTGTAACCCCGTTGGTTCCATTATTGCAAGTACCAACGAGATTTCCGAATTCGGCAACTTGTGCATCACTTTGCCTGATGGTAGCAAGGATTATGCTCCCTGGGCTTTGTTCGCCATTCTGATGGTCGTTGCTATCCTTTCTTTTGTAACTATCTTCTTGTTCAAGAAGCGCATGTTGCAAATCCGTTTGACCATTTTCAGCAGCATTATGTTGATTGGTTATTATTTGGCATTGGTTGCATTGGCTTTGATGTTGGCCGAAGGAACTTCCTTCACCCCTTCATGGACCATTTGCTTGCCATTCATAGCAATTGTATTGAATTGGTTGGCTATCCGAGGTATTGGTGCCGATGAAGCATTGGTCAAGGCATACGACCGATTGAGATAAAATAAAGAAGGAGGGTTTTCAAAACCCTCCTTCTTTTTACTTGGTAATATCAAACAGGTAAGTCAATCTGACTCCCATATAAGTATGTCCCGAACGGCCGAAATCATCTTTTTTCGAGCTTCCCCAAAAATCGGCCAATCCATAGTAATATCTACCTTCCAACAAAAAATGACCAGCCTTGGTACTCAATTCAACTCCCAAGCCTCCCAAGATACCATAGTCGAACTTGTTCTCAGTCATCTTGCCATATTGTTGAACAACCCCATTCGGACGATAGGTCGGGTCCCAATTATCACTCATCTTTTCTTCTTCACTCAAGAAAAAACCGATTTGAGGACCTGCATTGACAAAGAATTTCATCCCTTTGTCCAAAGCATCCTTACCAAATGCCAAATGTGCCAACAAAGGGATTTCGATATAGTTCATCGTACGGCTATATGTGTTTTCCGAGCCATCCTCGATGTTTTCTTTCCATCCCCGTTGGGTGTAATTGATTTCAGCTTGGATACCACACATCATCTTGAAATACTTTTCGGACATATAGCGGGCCGTAAGTCCAAACTCCATACCCATGTGTGATTGTTGCTTGATTTGAGGGCTGAAATCGGCTTTGTTCATATTCATACCTACATTTACCCCTACGGCCAAATTATGGCGTTCTTCGCCCAATTGTGCCATTGCCGGCAGGGTAAAGAGGCAAGCCATGATTGTTGCTATGTAATTCTTTATTTTCATTCGAAATCCAGTTTTATCAGTTCATAATTCTTGGTGAAGTTTACAAAGAATACCTTTCGGTTGATGAAACCTCCCCAATTGTTCACTCGCTCAAACTTGAAACCGGTTTGAATCGGAGTGACTTGCATCTGGTTCATGCTTTCTTCAAAGTTACTTCCATACTTATGCAATCCTTGCAGGAAGAAGAAAGCCGTATCGAATCCCAACATACCATACTTCGGAAAAGTATTGGCCATATCCTTGCTATACCATTTGCGATAAGCATTGGTGAACTTGATAGCTTCCGGGAAAAGGTTATTGGTATAGAAAGAAGAATAGAAATAAGTATCCAATTCAAAGAAGCTGGCCAACCAGTCGTCCGTATATGTCTGCCATTCGGGATAACCGAAAAGTTTCATGTTATAATTAGGATGTTCACGGGCGGTAATGACCAATTGCGGCAAAACCTTGGTAAGCACCACACTCTTTCCCGAAGTAGGGATGATGACATTCTCACGCAAAGAATCCACGACCAGTTTCATACCCTCCGGATTGATGGCTTCGCCTTTCAGTTCTTTGAACGTAATCTGATTGTTCTTCAATTCTTCTTTCAATCCCTTGATGAACGGATCCTTGTCCGTATGTCCGGTTCCGGCATCCAGGAATACCACATGGGCATTCGGGAACTTTCTCAGATAATGTTCGTAAACTTCTGAATACAAGTATGATTGAGGTGTATTTATCTGATATATGTTAGGATTGGTAAATACATTTTCATTTTGTGATGAGAATGGAACCACCAAACGGATGTTGTTCTTTTCCGCAAAATCAGACATCGTCTTTATTTGTGCAGAGTGTGCAGGGCCGAATATGATGTCCATCGACTTCATTTCAGGCTTGCTCAAGATTGCATTGACCGAAGCATCCGTCTTACCACTATCATAAGTATAAAGATCGATGGATACACCTTTTTCCTTCAAGCTATCCACAGCCATCAAGAAACCTTCGTAATATTCCACCATACGGACTTGTTCATCACGAGTACCGGTACCATCCGTATTGAAAGGCAATACGATAGCCGCCTTGATGGTCGATATTTTTTCGCTGGCTTTCTTGTTCTTGTCAAACAACTGGGCATCCGTCAATGTGGATTCATCGGGTTGTGCAGGTACTTTCGGTGTTTCGACCTTCGTTTCCTTGGCAAACGGAATGTACAAGAACTTACCGCGCTTCAATTTCTTGTTCTTTATCTCAGGATTAGCTGCGATGAGTTCTTCTTCCGTAATACCATACATGCGGCTGATGCTATACACCGTTTCCTTTCGCTGTATTTTGTGAAGTTCCCGGTATTTAGGCTTTGAAGACTTTTCCGGCTGAGGTTCCTGCACTTGTGGAGTAGCTTCAACAGGTGTCTGAGCCTTTATTTCCGAAGATGCCTTTCCTTTAGGAGGGATGGCAATCACCTGACCGATACGGAAATTCTTGGCACTCAATCCCGGATTGGCACGACAGATACGTTCTACCGACACACCGTGTTTCACACTCAACTTGTACAATGTTTCACCGGGTTGAATTGTATGGAAAATGACCTTATTGTCCACACTTGTCTGTGGAATTTTCAATGTCTGTCCCTCTCTGATACGCTCGTCACTACCCGGATTCAGTTTGACAATATCCGCAATGGCGACATTGTACATGGCCGAGATGGAATACAGGCTTTGTCCCTTAGTTACTGTATGGATAAAGTGTCCGGAAGCGGTCTGAGCCATCATCATTCCGGCAGGAGCAACGGATAAGGCTGCTGCCAAATATAATACACGTATAAACTTCATAATTCAAGTATAGTTCTTTACAAGCTACAAAAGTACAAAAAAATCCGTTTCATTCACATTATATAATTGGAAAGAGAAATATTATTAGTCTTTTTAATCAATTTATTCGAGAAGAAACACTAAATTTGCGTGATTAAGCACTTTGAATATGGCAGAAGAAAAAGAATATATCAATGTATATGGTGCCCGTGTACACAATTTGAAGAATATCGATGTTGAAATTCCACGCGATAGCCTGACCGTCATCACCGGATTGAGCGGTAGCGGAAAATCATCGTTGGCATTCGACACACTCTTTGCGGAGGGACAACGCAGGTATATCGAGACTTTCTCGGCGTATGCCCGCAACTTCCTCGGAGGAATGGAACGTCCGGACGTGGATAAGATTACAGGATTAAGCCCAGTCATCTCCATCGAACAAAAGACCACCAACAAGAATCCGCGTTCTACCGTTGGTACAACCACCGAGATTTATGACTATTTGCGTCTTCTTTATGCCCGGGCAGGCATTGCTTATTCGTACTTGTCGGGAGAAAAGATGGTAAAATATACGGAAGAAAAAATTCTGGAGCTTATCCATCAGGAATACAATGGCAAACGAATCTTCTTGTTGGCTCCCTTGGTACGAACCCGTAAAGGGCATTACAAGGAATTGTTTGAACAGGTAAGAAAAAAAGGATACCTGTATGTGCGGGTGGATGGCGAAGTGCGTGAAGTGATGCACGGAATGAAGCTTGACCGATACAAGAACCACGACATCGAAGTGGTGATTGACAAGATGGTTGTATCCGACAAGGATGAAAAACGCTTGAAACAGAGTGTGGCTACGGCTATGCAACAAGGAGACGGGCTGATTATGATTCTGGATGCCAACACCAATGAAATCCGCCATTATAGCAAGCGATTGATGTGTCCGGTTACCGGTTTATCCTACAAGGAACCGGCGCCACACAACTTCTCGTTCAACTCTCCACAAGGAGCTTGCCCCCGTTGCAAGGGGTTGGGATATGTCAACTTGATTGATGTGGATAAAGTGATTCCCGACCGTAACTTGTCTATTCACGAAGGTGGTATTGCACCACTCGGGAAGTACAAGAACGTGATGATATTCTGGCAATTGGAAGCCATGTTGGAAAAATATGACCTGACATTGAAAACTCCTTTGAAGGATTTTCCCGAAGAAGCCATCCAGGACATCTTGCACGGCTCGGATGAACGAATCAAAATCAAAAGTTCTTTGATACATACCACTTCGGATTATTTCACCACATACGAAGGTATCGTGAAATATATCCAGATGATGCAGGAAAAGGATGCATCGGCTACCGAACAGAAATGGGCGGAACAATTTGCCAAGACCGATGTATGCCCTGAATGTAAGGGAGCCCGTCTGAATCGGGAGGCCTTGCATTTCCGCATCCACGACAAGAACATTTGCGAATTGGCCAATATGGACATCAATGAATTGTACGATTGGTTGGAAAATGTGGAGCCTCACTTGGAAGAAAAGCAACGGAAGATTGCTACAGAAATATTGAAAGAACTCAGAAGCCGAATCCGATTCTTGTTGGATGTAGGCTTGGATTATCTTTCGCTCAACCGTACATCGGTTTCATTGTCGGGTGGAGAAAGCCAGCGTATCCGGTTGGCCACACAGATTGGTTCCCAGTTGGTCAACGTATTGTATATCCTGGATGAACCGAGCATCGGCTTGCACCAAAGGGATAATTTGCGTCTTATCAATTCCTTGAAGAAACTGCGTGATACAGGCAACTCGGTCATTGTGGTAGAGCATGACAAAGACATGATGCTGGCTTCTGACTATATCATCGATATGGGACCTAAAGCCGGACGTATGGGTGGGGAAGTGGTCTTCGAAGGAACCCCTCAAGAAATGCTCCGGAAAGAAACGTTGACATCGCAATATCTGACGGGTAAGATGAAGATTGAAGTACCGTCCGAACGCAGAAAGGGAAACGGCCAATCGCTTTGGATAAAAGGTGCTAAAGGTAATAACCTGAAGAATGTGGATGTGGAATTTCCGCTCGGGAAATTGATTTGTGTAACAGGTGTGTCGGGTAGTGGAAAATCGACACTCATCAATGACACGTTGCAACCTATTCTTTCACAGCATTTCTACCGCTCGTTGCAAGACCCTTTGCCATACGATAGCATCGAGGGCCTGGAATATATAGATAAGGTAGTGAATGTCGATCAATCGCCGTTGGGACGTACACCACGCTCCAATCCTGCTACTTATACGGGTGTCTTTTCGGATATCCGCAACCTGTTTGTCAACTTGCCGGAAGCCAAGATACGAGGCTACAAGCCGGGACGATTCTCTTTCAACGTGAAAGGTGGCAGATGTGAAACTTGTGGCGGTAACGGTTACAAGACCATCGAAATGAACTTTTTGCCCGATGTATTGGTGCCTTGCGAAGCATGTCATGGCAAGCGATATAACCGCGAGACACTGGAAGTAAGATTCAAGGGGAAATCCATTGCCGACATATTGGACATGACCATCAACCGCGCCGTAGAATTCTTTGAGAATGTACCCGCCATTTTGCATAAGATAAAGGTATTGCAAGACGTAGGCTTGGGTTATGTCAAGCTTGGTCAACCATCAACGACCTTGTCGGGAGGTGAAAGCCAACGTGTGAAGCTTGCTACCGAGCTTGCGAAGAAAGACACGGGAAAGACCATCTATATCCTCGATGAACCGACTACCGGGTTGCATTTCGAAGACATCCGCGTGTTGATGAACGTGCTCAACCGTTTGGTAGATAAGGGCAATACCGTCATCGTCATCGAGCATAACCTGGATGTCATCAAATTGGCTGACCACATCATTGATATGGGTCCTGAAGGCGGACGGGGAGGAGGACAGGTGCTTTCTACCGGTACGCCGGAAGAAGTGGCTGAGAGCAAGAAAGGCTATACGCCGAAGTTTGTGAAAGAAGAATTGAAAGATTAAACCATGAAAGAAAAAATAAACAAGACTAATGTGGCTCGCTTGCTCGACAAGGCAAAGGTGAAATACGAGCTCATCCCTTACGAAGTGGATGAAAATGATTTGAGCGCACCGCACGTGGCCGAAAGCTTGGGCGAGGACATCGAACAAGTATTCAAGACCTTGGTGCTTCATGGTGACAAGTCGGGTTATTTCGTGTGTGTCATTCCCGGCGAACATGAAGTCGATTTGAAGATGGCCGCAAAAGTTTCGGGTAACAAGAAGTGCGACCTCATTCCGATGAAAGACCTTCTGCCACTCACTGGATACATCCGTGGAGGGTGTTCACCTATCGGTATGAAGAAACTTTTCCCGACCTACATCCATGAAAGTTGCATGAATTTTCCATTCATTTTTGTAAGTGCGGGGATAAGAGGATTGCAAATCAAGTTGTCTCCCCAAGACCTCATTGTACAATCAAGAGCTACCGTATGCGCCCTATTCAGCGAATAAATAGGGCGCTGTGCATTAAGGTATGAACTTCACCAGACAAGGATTGTCATCTTCGATGCGTTTCCGAACCTTTTCCTTTTCGGATTCATCGAGCACGGGAAGCAAGGTTTCCAAATCTTCCGTCGGAATCAACTGATACATGGCATCTTCCTTAATCAAGCAGGGGCGGATGGCAAGCCCTTCGACGGTTTGATTGAAGTAGTATGACTTTCCCGTCGCTTTCTCGTAAAAGAGTGTAAAGCAATTCTCATTAGGAACAGTATCTTCACCATCATATCGTCCTAAGAAATAGGCAAAATGATATTTGTCCATCTGTCCTTGATTGAGGATGGTATAAGGAACATTACCGCTTCTTCGCATTTCATTCCATTGATTTCTCGCATCGACGTGATCCAATCCTTTTAAGTTCGAGCGGGCTTCCGAGGCATCGTAGTTGTCCTTGCCGAAATCCCATTCGTAAGCTACCCGAAGGCTATCGGCATCCAGCTCATACACTTTTCTTTCGACGGCAGGAGTGAAGTAAGTCTTTCCTTGATACTTGTGACAAAAATCCCCCGAGACTGCCCAATTCATCTCGAAATAATCTTTCCATAACCCTTTGACAAACGTTACCGAATCGGTGTCCAACAGGTTCATGGCATCATTCTCTATATCTGTACCCGACCATATCAACATCCGGTTATTGTCCAACAATTCCATGTTGTGATAGGCTCGCAAGAACAACCCCTGTATTTCCATCTTCCGCACAAAGCTGCCATCCAATCGATACAAATAGAATTTACCGTCCGGCGAAAACATATAAACGAGTTTTTTCTTCACATCTATATCCATATCATATATCAGCCAAGGATATTCGCCCGGTCCTTGTCCTTTCTTGCCGATGGTATGCAGGAAGTTCCCTTCTGCATCGAAGACCATCGTCGTGATGTAACTGAAGCCCGGATATTCTTCGGACAAGATGTAATACTTTCCATCTACTTCACGAACGCGACGAATGTGATCCATCAAGGCCGTATCGTTCGTCTCCAACGGAATCACTTCTATCTTGCTGAACAAGTCTTTGAGCGAGACTTCCGTTTTTTCCAATTTGGCGTGCAACACGTTCTTCCCTTCATTGCCGTTTGCTGACTTCGAACAAGAAGCAAGGAGAGACGCAAACAGCAATAAGAAACACCATTTCTTCATAAGCCCATTCTTTAAGTTTATTCTTTCCACACTGTTTGGCGGAAGATGACTTCCTGTGGATGATACAGATTCTTCAACATCCGGCGGACTTCGTTCACATTTTCCATCTTCTGGTTCTTGGTTGCCCGGAAGCCCACTCTTACATACTCATCGTTCACAGAGGCAGAAGCAACCTGCTTCACGGCATCCTTCAGTTCCTGCTCGGTGAAGTTGCGGAGAGGAGGCATTTTCTTGTCGGGAAAGGAGATTTCAATGCCATAATAACGCTTCACTCCCTCGGCGTCGGCATACGAAGGTTCACTGATGAACACCAGCGGGGTGATATCCTCTTCCTCGTAGGCTTCCTTGATTTCCTTCAGATAGGAACAAAGTGCCTTTTCATTGGCAGCAGCTTCGTAAGACACACCTAAACAGTGCATTTCTTTCTCGGAACTTGTGCGTATCTTTTCCAAGATTGGAGCCAATGCCCGCTTGATGTCCTTTCTCGAAGCAATTTCCTCATTCTTGAAGAAAATGCGGTTGTCGTAGCTCACGTTGAAACTATGTACGTTTCCCGTTTCTACCATCGAAAGATTCTGTTTACGGACAGCCTCCTGGAAGTAAGCCTTGTACGAGGCAAGATTGCCCATGTCTTCGGGTTGCGCAAAGGCAAACATCGCCCCCGCCACCACAGGAACCACCATCAGCCACTTCAGGCGTCCCCAACTGTTTGATTTTTCTTGATGCATCATAGTGATACGATTTTTAAGTTTATGTTGGTTGAAGCTGTTGGCCATAGAGTAGAGCTTGGGGCCAACTGCCTTTTGTATAAGCAACAATTGGTATTCGCTTGCATCGATGCCCTGACGAAGCACTTCATTGTCGGCTTCATATTCATGGATGAGCTGAAGTTCCTTCTTCACCATCCACACCAACGGGTTGAACCAATGCAAGATAGCGACCACAGAGAAGAGAATCAAATCCCACGAATGGTGCTTGCGCTGATGGGCTTCTTCGTGAACGAGTACCGACGGATGCATCCAGAAGTCTTCTTCGCTGATAACCACGTAGCGATTCCAGCAGAAAGAAGCGATGCGGTCGGGCACAACGACCAACCAATATCCGTTTTGCCATACTTTGGGAAAGCTTTCTATCACTTGCCACATCCGTTTCAAGGAATGGCCTACATAAAATATACAATAGAGTGCTCCAATCAGATAGATGGCAAACAGGATATGCAAGAAGTCCAGTCTTCCCGATTCATCGACCGATTTATCCATCACTAAAGGCTGTGGAGTAGCTTCTTCAGCAACGGGCAAGGCATCGGGAACCTCTACCAGCCATTCATTCAACGATAGCATCGGGGCTTGTATGGCACCGGTTTCTTCCACCGAGACCGTATGGAAGGGCAGGAGCATACACACCACCGTACCTATGAGCAACATCCAGCGGTTCAAGCGGAAGAAAGTGACTTTCCGCATAGCCAACCAGAAGAAGCCGTAAAGTAGAGTCAGGTAAAGGCTGCTTTTGATAAGATAAATCAGTAAGGCCGACATATTTGATTCCTATTATTAATTAAGGTGTAACTTTAGAGAACACTTTACGCCTTGCGGTTTTCTTCAATCTGGCGGATAAGGTCTTTCAATTCATCCAAATCCATGGCCTCCTTTTCGATGAAGTGTGACACCACGCTTGCATACGAATTGTTATAATATTGTGAAATAACCGCATCGAGGGCAGAGCTTTTGTATTCCTGTTCGGTGATGAGGGGATAGAACAAAAGGGTGTTTCCCATCGGTTGGCGTGCCACGAAACCTTTCTCTTCCATAATCTTGACGATGGTGGCAACAGTGTTGTAATGCGGCTTCGGGTCGTTGAAGTAAGGCAATAATTCACGAATGAACATAGCCCCATGTTTCCAGAAAAGATTCATGATTTCTTCTTCCTTATTGGTCAGTTTCTTTATCATAATTAGAATGTTTAAAGGTTTGTTGATGCAAATTTATCAATTATTTCCGGATATCCTACTACATTAGACCGTTTGCATACTAAATTTAATAGGATTTAACTTTTTGAATGTTTTTCCTCGTTTTTATCGGAAATTCCCTTTAAAGTTATATCTTTGCACCTTAAATGAATATTAATCACTAATTTAAAATTTAATCTATGTTTGAAGGACAACCCAAAGGGTTATACGCATTAGCGTTGGCTAACACGGGTGAGCGTTTCGGTTACTACACCATGCTTGCCGTATTCGTGTTGTTCCTGCAGGCTAACTTCGGCTTCTCGGCCGCAGCTGCAGGTACTATTTATTCTACATTCTTAGGTCTCGTTTACTTCATGCCTTTGTTCGGTGGTATCGCTGCCGACAAGTTGGGTTATGGTAAGATGGTGACTATTGGTATCACAATCATGTTCTTGGGCTACTTGTTGCTCGCATTGCCGTTGGGTGCAAACACTTTGGCTATTGCTGCTATGGGTGGTGCCTTGTTGCTCATCTCAGTAGGTACTGGCTTGTTCAAGGGTAACTTGCAGGTTATGGTAGGTAACCTTTACAACGAAGCCAAGTATGCTGACAAGCGCGACTCTGGTTTCTCTGTATTCTACATGGCTATCAACATCGGTGCGATGTTTGCTCCGACTGCTGCCATCAAGATTATGGAATGGGCACAGAACTCACTCGGTGTAAGCGAAGCTGATTCTTATCACTATGCTTTCGGTGTAGCTTGTCTTTCTTTGATTGCTTCTATCGCTATCTACTACATCTTCCGTAGTACATTTGCTCACACAGACCGTAAGAAGACTGCTGCAGCTGCCGGTACTCAGGATGTGGAAGAATTGACTCCGGCTCAAACCAAGGAACGTATCGTATGTCTCTGCTTGGTATTTGCTGTAGTTATCTTCTTCTGGATGGCATTCCACCAGAACGGTGCAACTTTGACATTCTTTGCCCGTGACTATACCGCTACATCTTCTACTGGTATCCAGAGCATGGCATTCGACGTAGTGAACTTGGTATTCGGTATCTTCATCGTTTACGGTTTGTTCGGTTTGTTCCAAAGCAAGACTGGCAAGGGCAAGGGTATCTCTGCTGCCGTTATCGCTGCTGCCGTTGCAGGTTTGTTCTACAAGTACAGCACATTACCAGAAGTTACCAGCGTCAGCGCTCCTATCTTCCAGCAGTTCAACGCTTGCTTCGTGGTTGCTTTGACTCCGGTATCTATCGCTATCTTCGGTGCTTTGGCCAAGAAGGGCAAGGAACCTTCTTCTCCGATGAAGATTGGTCTCGGTATGTTGGTAGCTGCTGCTGCTTACGTATTGATGATTGTAGGTTCTATGGGTCTTGCAGCTCCTGAACTCGGTGCTGACGGTCAACCTTTGCACATGGCAGACGTTACTCCGAACCTCTTGATTTCGACTTACCTCGTATTGACATTTGCCGAATTGTTGCTTTCTCCGATCGGTATCTCGTTCGTGACTAAAGTAGCTCCTCCGAAGTACGCCGGTATGATGATGGGTGGTTGGTTCGTTGCAACTGCTCTTGGTAACTTCCTCGTAGCTATCCCATCGTTGATGTGGGGTGCTTCATTGACCGTAGTATGGGGAACATTGGCAGGTATCTGCGTGGTAGCTGCTCTCTTCATCTTCGCTATCTTGAAGCGTCTGGAAAAGGTTGCCAAGTAATCTGATATTTGTTAGATAATTGTAAGGGCACTCATTCGTGGGTGCCCTTTTTTTGTGTGTATTTGTCATTCAGAGGAGCGAAGCGACGAAGAATCCCGGTAACATAAAGTGAGTGTTACCG
>JAFQBF010000058.1 GCA_017416735.1 Bacteroidaceae bacterium
CACTCCGTTTGTCCGTTATAACATTTTGTCGTTTGGTAAAACCTGTTTATTTACTGAGGCAAAAGTTTCAAAATTTGATTGGAATGAAATATTGGATGGAGGAAGGAATAACGATTTTATAGAAGCCGGATTCAGTCTTGGAGTCTCTTATCCATTTAACGAACATCTAAAGTTAGTTTGTCAATATCTACATATAGGTTACAGCAACGAATATAGAGACAGCAACAAACGCTGTTCCAAGCACGGACTGAACCTACATAGCGGGGATTGGGTCTTGGATGCTAACATCAAGCGATTGAGCATTGGACTGAGTTGGACTTTCTAATATGGGAAAACCAGCACCCTAAAACATTAAGTTTACGTTGACGGAATCTTGAAGGATTCCGTCAACGTAAACTTAATGATTATCAAGCGGTCTGAATCATTGAAGGATTATCCTTCCACAACCTTCCAGTCACCGATGCTACGGGTTTTACTGTCGAAGTTTACCCCAACCTTGAACACTTTGCGTCCGTCCGCCTTGAAAGGAAGGGCATACTGCTTGCTGTCTATCTGCGCCAAGGCTTCCTCGGGCGTACCATCGTATTTGAACTCGAACACATACACCGCATCCGTCAAGCGAACCACCACGTCGGCACGACCTACGGCACTCTTCACCTCGGCATCCACATACTGCCCCATCAGGCGGAACAGCAGATAGAAGATGGTCTGATAGTGTTTCTCCGTCTTGTTCTCCAAGTCGTAGGGAATGGAAGCAAAGAACGAACGGGTACGTTCCAAGCAACTTTCGATGTCACCCTTCATCAAATCCTGGATAAACGACATGACATAAAACGAATTTTCGCGAGGGAAGCGGTGGATGTACCGGGGAAGCAACGCCTCGGTAAAGCCATAACGGACTTCACTGTTCGGATAAGCCAAGGTATAGGAACGGAACATCGGGTCGTATCCTTTGATAGTCAAGTACCCGCTCTGGTAGAGTACGGGAATCGGGTCGGTTATCACATCGGTAGGCGCATCGAACTGGTCGTCCATCGCTGTCATACCATCCATCATCCGAACATCAAACCGTGCATTCTGCAACAAGTCCAGCAAGAAAGTTGGCGTACCGGTAGAGAACCAGTAGTTCTTATATTTTTTTGCATCGAAAGCATTGAACAAGCTGAACGGATTGTAAATATCCTCACAATTTTCACTGAAATGATAGCCGTCGTACTGTTTCTTCAAATGCATACAGGCCTCTTCGTAAGTCTCCTCATTGGCTTCCGCCATCCGTTCGATATCCGGTTTCAGTTGGGTCAGCAGTTCTGTTTCCGTAATGCCGCAAAGCGCACTGAAATCATCGCGCATACTGATGTTCTTTAAATTGTTCAGTTCGCTGAAGATGCTGAGCTGACTGAATTTGCTGATGCCCGTAATGAAAAGGAAGCGAAGGTATTGGCCGTTCTTTTTCAATGGGCTGAAGAAGTCGCGGACAATATTGCGAAGCTGCTTTTGCAATTCGGAATCACCATTTGCGTCCAACAATGGGGCATCGTACTCATCTACCAATAAAACGACTTGCTTACCGGTCTTTTCATAGGCACGGCGAATGACTCCCTCCAAACGGTTACTGAAAGAAAGTTCGCCCTCTTCTTTACCATAAAGCTTTTCCCAACGGGAAATTTCCACATTAATGGAAGACTTCAGCATCTCAACATCATAATACTTACTTCCGCTGAAGTCCATGTGCAACACCGGATATTCCGCCCATTCCGTTTCCAGACGCTCCATTGCCAACCCTTCGAACAGATGCTTCTTTCCTTGGAAGTAGGCTTCGAGCGTAGAGACAAGAAGGCTCTTGCCGAACCGACGGGGACGGCTCAAGAAATAAATCTTATCAGTATGAGTCAACCGATAAATCAATTCCGTCTTATCTACATACACACAATTGTTGTTGCGTAAATCCTCAAAATTCTGAATCCCGATGGGATAACGTCTGTAAGTTGCTTCCATAACACGAACACAATCATAATTCAACTACAAATATACAAATTAATCCGACACAACAAGCAATTACGCCGCTTTACGCAAAAACTTTCGCCGAATAATTGCACAGATGCAAAAAATACCTTACTTTTGTTACCATTCAGACAAAAAAGTATAAATCAGAAAAAACTCGAAAGATATGACAGACGTTAAGACTTGCCTCAACGAGGCGCAGGAAAAAATGGACATGGCTACCATGTACCTGGAAGAAGCATTGGCACACATCCGTGCCGGTAAGGCTGACACCCGTTTGCTGGACGGTATCCGCGTGGATTCATACGGAAGCATGGTGCCCATCAACAACGTGGCATCCGTTACTACTCCCGATGCACGCAGCATCGCCATCAAGCCGTGGGACAAGAGCATGTTCCGTGTCATCGAAAAGGCTATCATCGACTCATCACTCGGCATCATGCCGGAAAACAACGGTGAAATCATCCGTATCGGTATTCCTCCTTTGACTGAAGACCGCCGTAAGCAACTGGCCAAGCAGTGCAAGGGCGAAGCCGAAAATGCCAAGGTGAGCGTGCGCAATGCCCGTCGCGACGGTGTAGATAAGCTGAAGAAAGCCGTGAAGGACGGTCTGCCAGAAGACGAACAGAAGAACGGCGAAGAAAAGCTCCAGAAGTTGCACGACAAGTACATCAAGACCATTGATGAACTGTTTGCTGCCAAGGAAAAGGAAATCATGACTGTATAATAAAGGAGAAGAGAAGTGCGCGGATTGGTTATCAAGAACACGGGAAGCTGGTATGTGGTGAAGACCGACGACGGACGCTTAGTGGATTGCAAAATCAAGGGCAACTTCCGTTTGAAGGGCATCCGGAGTACCAACCCCATTGCGGTAGGCGACTATGTACACATCATCGTGAACAACGAGGGAACCGCCTTTATCAACGAGATAGAGGACCGCAAGAACTACATCATCCGACGCGCCTCCAACCTGTCGAAACAATCGCATATACTGGCCGCCAACCTCGACCAGTGTATGCTGATTATTACCATCAACTACCCTGAAACATCCACCGTATTCATCGACCGTTTCTTGGCAACCGCCGAGGCATATCGTGTGCCGGTGAAGCTTATCTTCAACAAGACCGACCGATACGATGAAGACGAAACCCGCTATATGGATGCACTCATCGACCTCTACACCTACATCGGCTATCCTTGCTTCAAGGTGTCGGCGCTGAACGAAACCGGCATCGATGCCATCAAGCAGGACTTGGAAGGAAAGGTGACACTGCTTTCGGGCAATTCGGGTGTAGGCAAATCGACTCTCATCAACGCACTTCTGCCCGAGCAGAGTGTCAAGACGGGAGAAATCTCCGACTACCATAACAAAGGGATGCATACCACCACCTTCTCGGAAATGTTCGCCTTGCCTCAAGGAGGTTATCTGATAGACACTCCGGGCATCAAGGGCTTCGGCACTTTCGATATGGAGGAAGAAGAAGTGGGACATTACTTTAAGGAAATATTCGAACATTCGGCCAACTGCAAGTATGGCAACTGTACCCACCGGCACGAGCCGGGATGCGCCGTACGCGAAGCCGTAGAGAAACACACCATCAGCGAATCACGCTATGCCTCTTACCTCAATATGCTGGAAGACAAGGAGGAAGGGAAATATCGTGCCGCATACTAAAAAGAAAGAACTTATGAAGAAATATCTGTTTTTGGCAGCGATGCTTATGATAGGTGCTGCCAACCTGAATGCCGCATCACCCAAGAAGGTGAAAGTCACCCCCGAACAGAAGGGCGTGCAAAGTATCAACTTGGCAACTGCCGAAGCACATATCAACTTCCTGGCCAGCGATGAGTTGGACGGACGCGAAGCCGGATGGAAAGGCGGACGCATTGCGGGCAACTACATCATCTCCTGTCTGAAGCAAATGGGCTTGCAACCTTTGTTCGAAGACGGGTATGTGCAACCGTTTGAAGCTTACCATGCCGAACGACAAGTAAGAGGCAAGCGTTGGGAAGTGCATCCCGACTCCATCGCCAAGCTGAAACAAGCTGTACATCAGAAGCTTGATATGCGCAACATCCTTGCCAAGATTGACGGCAAGAACCCGAACGAAATCGTCATCATCGGTGCACACTACGACCACTTGGGTTACGACCCGATGCTGGACGGCGACCAGATTTACAACGGTGCCGACGACAACGCATCCGGTGTACAGGCCGTATTGCAAGTGGCACGTGCATTCCTCGCTACCGGTGTGCAACCCGAACGTACCGTCATCTTCGCTTTCTGGGACGGTGAAGAAAAAGGCTTGCTCGGTTCCAAGCACTTCGCCCTCGCCTATCCGGAAATCGGTAAGGTGAAAGGTTATTTGAATTACGACATGATTGGCCGCAACAACAACGAAACCAAGCCAAAGCATTTCGTATATTTCTATACAGCTGCTTACCAGGCATTTGGCGACTGGTTGAAGAAGGACATCGAAACATACGGACTGCAACTGGAACCTGACTACCGCGCATGGGACAACCCGGTGGGTGGTAGCGACAACGGTACCTTTGCAAAGCTCGGTATTCCTATCATCTGGTATCACACCGATGCACATCCGGATTACCATTTGCCGACCGACCACGGCGAACGTCTCAACTGGGACAAGATGGTGGACATCACCAAGGCATCGTTCCTCGCCTTCTGGAAGTTGGCCAACGAGAACTATTAAAAAAGTATAAAAAAGAAAGAGCTGTATTAAACAAATACAGCTCTTTTCAATCATTAATTAATTAGGTATAAACAAAAACTTAATCATACATGAACAAGAAAATGAAATGGGGACTCATCGCTGTGATAGTAATTGGCCTGGCAGGCTTAGCTATCCATGCATTCGTCCCCCGCGAAAACAAGGAACTTTCTGAGGCACCTTCCAAAGCAGCCTCACCAGCCAGAAGCAGGACACTGAACGTCATTGCAGAAACCATCAAGCAATCTTCCATTTCGGACGGCAGCAACATCACCGCCTTGATACTTCCGGATGAAGAAGTAAACTTGTCTTTTGAAACATCCGGCAAGATTACTTCCATTAATTTCACGGAAGGTACACACGTCAAGAAAGGTCAGTTATTGGCTAAAATCAACGACGCCCAATTGCAAGCCCAGCTCCGCAAGTTGGAGGTACAATTGAAGCTTGCCGAAGACCGTGTATTTCGTCAGAATGCCTTGTTGGAAAAAGAAGCGGTAAGTAAGGAAGCCTACGAACAAGTGCAGACAGATTTGGCTATGCTGAAGGCAGAAATCGATATGGTGAAGGCGAACATTGCCTACACCGAGTTGCGTGCCCCATTCGACGGAGTCATCGGTCTCCGCCAAGTGAGTGAAGGTGCCTACACTACCCCATCTACCATCGTGGCCACACTGACCAAGATCTCTCCACTGAAAATCGAGTTCGCCGTAGCCGAACGTTATGCCGGCATCTTGAAAAACGGCGCCAACCTGACTTTCAAGGTGGACGGCCATCTGAAGCCATTTGCCGCTAAAGTTTACGCAATGGAATCGCATGTGGACCCCACCAACCATACATTCGCCATCCGTGCCCTTTATCCGAACACAGACGGCAAGTTGATGCCGGGCCGATTCGCCAGCGTAGCTCTGAAGACACAAGAGTTCAATGATGCCATCACCATCCCCTCTCAAGCCATCGTTCCTGAAATGGGTATCGACAAAGTATATCTCTACAAATCCGGAAAGGCACAACCTGTAACCATCACCAAGGGAATCCGCAACGAAGATAGAGTACAGGTTCTGGAAGGCCTCAACTTGGGAGATACCATCATCATTTCGGGTACCCTCCAGCTCCGTACCGGACTTAGCGTAACATTGGATGAAATACTATAAACCAACCATCAAGCTATGAATATATCCGAATTAAGTATACGCCGCCCCGTATTGGCTACCGTAATGACGCTGATTATCCTGCTTTTCGGCTTCATCGGTTACAACAGTTTGGGGGTACGCGAATATCCTTCTGTCGATAATCCCATCATCTCGGTATCGTGTTCGTACCCAGGTGCCAATGCGGATGTTATCGAAAACCAGATTACCGAGCCATTGGAACAGAACATCAACGGTATTCCGGGCATCCGATCGCTTTCGAGTGTCAGTAGCCAAGGCTCCAGCCGTATCACCGTAGAGTTTGAGTTGTCCGTCGATTTGGAAACGGCAGCCAACGACGTGCGCGACAAGGTTTCACGTGCACAACGTTACTTGCCCCGTGACTGCGACCCTCCTACCGTATCGAAGGCAGACGCAGACGCCACTCCTATCTTGATGGTTACCATCGGTAGTGACAAGCGTTCGTTGCTGGAAATCAGTGAAATTGCCGACCTTACCGTCAAGGAACAGCTGCAAACCATCCCCGACGTCAGTAGTGTGGAAATCTGGGGGGAAAAGAAATACTCCATGCGTATGTGGATTGACCCCATCAAGATGGCCGGTTATGGCATTACACCGATGGACGTCAAGAATGCGGTAGATAAAGAAAACGTGGAACTTCCTTCAGGTAGTATTGAAGGGAATACCATGGAACTCAGTATCCGTACCCTTGGCTTGATGCACACCGCCGAAGAGTTCAACAACCTCATCATCAAGGAAGACAATAACCGCATCATCCGTTTCAGTGACATCGGCCGTGCCGAACTGGAAGCTCGCGACTTGAAAAGTTACATGAAGATGAACGGTGTACCGATGATTGGTATCGTAGTCATTCCTCAACCGGGTGCCAACCATATCGACATCGCCGACGAAGTCTATAAGCGTATGGAGATGATGAGGAAGGACCTTCCGGAAGACGTGACCTACCAGTATAGCTTCGACAACACCAAGTTTATCCGCGCCTCCATTGATGAAGTGAAGAGCACTGTGTATGAAGCCTTCGTATTGGTTATCATCATCATCTTCCTGTTCCTTCGTGACTGGCGCGTTACGCTTGTACCTTGTATCGTGATTCCGGTATCATTGATCGGTGCGTTCTTCGTGATGTACTTGGCGGGCTTCTCCATCAATGTACTTTCCATGTTGGCCATCGTATTGTCCGTAGGGCTTGTGGTGGATGATGCCATCGTTATGACGGAAAACATCTATATCCGAATAGAGCGAGGGATGTCACCGAAAGCAGCAGGTATTGAAGGCTCCAAGGAAATTTTCTTTGCGGTTATTTCTACCACCGTTACATTGGTAGCCGTGTTCTTCCCCATTGTGTTTATGGAAGGTACGACCGGACGCCTGTTCCGCGAGTTCAGTATTGTGGTATCAGGGTCTGTGATTATTTCATCTTTCGCTGCATTGACCTTTACGCCGATGTTGGCCACCAAGCTTCTGGTTCGCCAAGAAAAGAAGAGCTGGTTCTACCGCAAGAGCGAGCCGTTCTTTGATGGTATGAACAAGGGATACAGCAAATTGCTGAATGCATTCCTCAACAAACGGAGCTGGGCATGGGTCATCACAGGAGTAACTTTGGCTGGAATCATTTACCTTTGGAGTGCCATTCCTTCCGAAATGGCTCCGTTGGAAGACCGCTCGCGCATCACCATCCGAACAACAGGACCGGAAGGGGTAACCTACGAATATATGCGTGACTATGCAGAAGACATCACAGCGACTGCAGATTCCATCATGCCGGATGCAGAAGCCGTCACAACCCGTGTTTGGAGCGGTAGCGGCAACATCCAGATTACGCTGAAGGACTTGAAAGACCGTGACTATTCACAGATGGAGGTAGCTGAACAACTTTCCAAAGCCGTTCAGAAGAAGACCAAGGCTCGTGCTTTCGTTCAGCAACAAAGTACTTTCGGCGGACGTCGTGGCGGTATGCCAGTGCAATACGTTATCCAGGCTACCAACATTGAAAAGTTAGAAAAGCTATTGCCGGTCTTCATGGCCAAGGTATATGAGAGTCCGGTCTTCCAGATGGCCGACGTGAACTTGAAGTTCAGTAAGCCCGAAGCACGTATCAGCATCAACCGTGACAAGGCCAATGTTATGGGAGTCAACACCCGCGACATCGCACAAACCTTGCAATACGGATTGAGCGGCCAGCGTATGGGATACTTCTACATGAACGGCAAGCAATACGAAATCATCGGTGAAATCAATCGTCAGCAACGCAACAAGCCTGTCGATTTGAAATCCATCTACATCCGTAGCAAAAACGGCGAAATGATTCAGATGGACAACCTGATTGAGTTGACAGAAGGTATCGCACCTCCACAGCTCTATCGTTACAACCGTTTTGTGGCTGCTACCGTATCTGCCGGTTTGGCCGAAGGCAAGACCATCGGTGAAGGTCTGGATGCCATGGATGCCATCGCCGCAGAAGTCCTCGATGATACCTTCCGTACTGCTTTGACCGGTGAATCGAAAGAATACCGCGAAAGTTCATCGAGCTTGATGTTTGCCTTCATCTTGGCATTGGTATTGATTTACTTGATTTTGGCTGCCCAGTTCGAAAGTTTCAAAGACCCGTTCGTCATTATGCTGACTGTGCCATTGGCCGTATTCGGAGCTTTGATTTTCATGCACTTCAACGGACAGACCATGAACATCTATAGCCAGATCGGTATCATCATGCTGATTGGTTTGGTGGCGAAGAACGGTATCTTGATTGTTGAGTTTGCCAACCAAAAACAGGAAACCGGCATCGACAAGATGACTGCCATCCGTGAAGCGGCCCTCCAGCGTCTGCGCCCGATTCTGATGACCAGCGTATCGACCATCCTCGGCCTTGTGCCGTTGGCATTCGCTACCGGTGAAGGCGCCAACGGACGTATCGCGATGGGTATCTCGGTTGTTGGTGGTATGTTGATTTCCACCTTCCTGACCATGTTCATCGTGCCGGCCGTCTATACTTACATTTCTACCAACCGTATCAATAAGGAGAAGAAAGAATGAGAAAACTAATCATAGCTATCATCGGTTGTTGTGCAGCAGGAAACCTATCTGCACAACAACACTATACCTTGAAATCGTGCCTGGAAACCGGATTGGAAAAGAACTACTCCATCCGTATGGTGCGCAATGAGGAACAAATCAGCAAGAACAACGCCACTATTGCCAATGCAGGTTACTTGCCTACCCTGGATCTTTCGGCCGGTTTCAGCGGAAGCATCAACGACACTGAAACCGAAGCACGTTCCACCGGCGAGAAAACCAAGACAACCGGCGTTTTCGACAAGACCTTGAATGCAGGCCTGAACTTGAACTGGACACTCTTCGACGGTTTCAAGATTCAAACAAGCTATGCCCGCTTGAAGGAATTGGAACGCCAAGGCGAAACCTTGACACGCATTGCCATCGAGGACTTCATTGCCAATCTTACTGCTGAATACTACAACTACATCCAGCAACAAATCCGCTTGAAGAATTTCCGATACGCCATGTCGTTATCGAAGGAACGCCTTCGCATTGTGGAAGAACGTTATATCGTAGGTAACTTCTCGCGCCTTGACTTGCAACAAGCCCGTGTGGACTATAATGCCGACCGAGCCCAGTACATGAAGCAACAAGAATCGGTCAAGGCATCCCTCATCAGCTTGAATGAGCTGATGGCCAACGAAGACATGACACAACCTGTCGTTGTCAACGACTCCATCATCGACTTGAACACCTTGCTTTCGTTCGACGAGCTTTGGCAATCCACCTTGGCCAACAATGCATCCCTCCTGAAGTCGGAGCAGAACAAGAAGTTGGCATCATTGGAAATGAAAGCCGTGAAGTCACGCAACTTCCCTTATCTGAAAGTAAATGCCGGATATGGCTACACGCTGAACAAATACGAAATCTCAGCCAATAGCCGACGCGACAATTTAGGTTTCAACTTTGGTGTGACCATGGGCTTCAACCTCTTCGACGGTAATCGCCGACGCGAAATCAAGAACGCCCGCATCGCCATCGCCAATGCCCAGCTGCAACAGGACGATATGCGCCAAACACTCAATGCTGACCTCAGCAACTTGTGGCAAGCCTACCAAAACAACATCGAGATGCTGAAGCTGGAACGTGAGAACCTGATTGCCGCCGTCGAAAACCATGAAATTGCCAGCGAACGTTATATGTTGGGTAACCTTTCGGGTATCGAGATGCGTGAAGCGCAGAAGAGTTTGCTGGATGCAGAAGAGCGTATCCTTAGTGCCGAGTACGACACCAAGATGTGCGAAATCTCTCTCCTGCAACTGAGCGGAAAGATTACGAAGTATCTGGAATAAGACTTTATTTGACCTCATCAGCCTGTGTCATTCAGAGCGAAGCGAAGAATCTCGAGTACATCAACCAATGCTTTTCAGATTCTTCACTTTGTTCAGAATGACACAATGTTTTATACATCCGTAAAAAACTTAAATTCACTTGCATCAATAAGCAACAAATAGTAAATTTGCGCCCAATTATCACTAAAACGTAATAGAAAAATGGGATTGTTTATCAAGAAATCGTTTGCTGCCCTCGAAGCGGAGGCCAATGAATCAGGCAGCAAATCACTGAAAAGGGTGCTTGGCCCTTGGGGACTCATTGCATTGGGCGTGGGTGCCATCATCGGAGCCGGACTCTTTTCCATCACCGGAACGGTAGCTGCCGAATATACCGGCCCTGCCATTACCTTGAGCTTCATCATCGCTGCCATAGGTTGTTGTTTCGCCGGTCTTTGCTATGCCGAATTTGCCTCTATGATTCCCGTAGCCGGTAGTGCATATACTTATTCATACGCCACGATGGGCGAACTTATCGCCTGGATTATCGGGTGGGACCTCGTGTTGGAATATACCGTAGCGGCCACCACCGTCAGCATCAGCTGGAGCCGATACTTAGTGGTCTTCCTGCAAGGAATAGGCATCGACTTACCTCCCGAATGGACAGCCTGCCCGTGGGACGGTGGCATTGCCAACATTCCGGCAGCCATCATCGTGATTATCATGAGCCTTTTCCTGGTGAGAGGTACGCAAGAAAGCTCGTTCGTGAACAACCTCATCGTATTCCTGAAGGTTTCGGTCATCCTCATCTTTGTGGTTTTGGGATGGCAGTTCATCCAAGCCGACAACTATACGCCTTATATCCCTGCCAACATCGGCACTTTGGGTGAGTTCGGCCTCAGCGGCGTGTTCCGTGGAGCAGCCGTGGTATTCTTTGCCTTCTTGGGCTTCGATGCCGTAAGTACCGCCGCACAGGAAACCAAGAACCCCGAGCGCAACATGCCCATCGGCATCCTGATGTCGTTGCTGGTATGTACCGTTCTTTACATCCTCTTTGCCCATGTCATGACAGGCGTAGCACACTACACCGAGTTTGCCGGCCAACAAGGCATCGCTCCCGTAGCCGTAGCCATCGACCACATGGGGCCAACCGATGCAGCCGGAGTAATTACCCCTGCTTATCCTTGGCTGAACCGTGCCATCGTGCTTGCCATTCTGTTCGGTTATTGCTCCGTGATTATGGTGACATTGTTGGGTCAGAGCCGCGTGTTCCTCAGCATGAGCCGCGATGGTCTGTTGCCTCCGTTCTTCTCGAAAATTCACGAGAAGTACCGCACACCGGCACATAGCAACCTGCTCTTCATGGTCATTGTCAGCGTGATGGCAGCTTTCATCCCTGCGCAAGTGGCAGGCGAGATGGTAAGCATCGGCACATTGTTTGCCTTTACACTGGTATGTGCCGGCATCCTGATTGTCCGCAAGAGCATGCCGAATGTAGAACGTGCGTTCAAGACTCCGTTCGTGCCATTGGTTCCTATCTTAGGTATCCTGACCTGTCTCTGCATGATGGTCTTCCTACCAGCCGACACTTGGATTCGTTTGGTCTTGTGGATGCTGGTCGGCTTGGATGTATATGCCTTGTATGGCGTAAAGCACAGCAAGCTGGAAGGCGGGATGAACCGCCGCCGTGGCGTGTCGGTACTGAATACATTGGGCATTGCCATGAGTGTGCTGGCAGTCATCACCGGATTGTGGCATCAGCAGACTGCCGGATGGGATAGCGACAAGACTTTGCTGACCGTCTCGTTCGTATTTGCCTTCACGCATTGCGGATGGTATGTCTGGAGAATGTGGCATCAGGCACGAACCAAGCATTAAAGAACGATTATCCCGATACATTTAGATTAGCGCTGAGAGCAGAACGGTTCCTGTTCTCAGCGCTAATTGTATATACAGATAGCAGACAATCATCCCTCCATAAACTCTCTTTTTCTTTATGAAAAAGTATTCTTAAGCTTTTCTATAATCAAATCACAAGTTATGATTCTATAATCAGAACTTGTGATTTCAAAATCATAACTTATGTTTCTATAATCATAAGTTATGATTTGCTTTTTAGTGCTTTTAAAAAGCATAATTCATAAGCAAAGCACCATGAAACAAGCATCGCTAACCCACATTCAAGAGTTTCACTCCAAGCTCTTGAAACATCGGATGCCTGAAGTGCCGACATTCTGAAGTAAAGTTAACGTGTACTTATAGAAAAGCATCGTTCAGCTTCAAAAAAGGCCGATTTCATCGCATTTTTTCCTTCTCGCATTGCCCTTCTTTCCCTTTTCGGAGAATCACTTGTGTATTTTCTGTGTACAAAAACGCTTCTATATCTCAATAATATCCTATATCTTCACAAATGAAACTAATACCATAATATTATGAAACATTTATACTAGAAAGAACATTTTTGTATCACACTAAAACATTGAAACTATGAAAAAAATTCTATCGGTATTATTAATGATGGTACTCTGTACTCCAGCCATTAATGCACAGGAAGAAAAAGGCTTCTTTGTAGGACTGGATGTGGGTAAAAGAGCAACGTCTCTACTAAGCAAGAAGGCTGTCTTGTACCCTTCCGTAGGCTATCAAATCAATTCGGACTGGTCGGTGGGTATTAGGACTCAGATAGACTTCTCGGATATTGACTTTATCTATTGGGGAGGCTATGTGCAATATAATTTCGTCAAGTTCAACAAGCTCAACTTTTTCTCCGAAGGAAAAGTCAGTGTCTTCTACCCTATACCGGGATGGAAGGAGGATCTGGCCAAAGTAACTGAAGCCGGTATAAACTTTGGAGCCAGTTATGAACTTTTCAAAAAGTTTAAATTGAACCTCCGATACCTTTATTTGGGCTATTGTTCCAATCCTCATTGGGATCAGAACGGCAGTTACATCCTGGGAGAAGGGAAATTCATTGTATCCGGAAGTCTTCCCCGACTCCAGGTGGGCCTGCAATACACGTTCTGATGAAAAGCGTTAAACTACATTAAAAGAACACTTTTCAAGCAAATTAAATGCAAGAGTTCCAAACTTTTTGCATTTAATTTGCAAAAACTACAATCTATTACCATGAAACGAAAACTACACCTGCTCTGGCTTCTGCTGATAGCCATTACAGCACAATCGCAAGAAGTCGTTGTGAACGGTAAGATAACCGATACGCAAACAAACGAAAGCTTGTATGGAGCCAACATATATGTGCCGCAACTTAAAAAAGGTACCACCAGCGACGGACAGGGACAATTCAACCTCCAAGTGCCCAAAGGGAAAAAAGTGGAGTTGGCAATAAGTTATGTCGGTTATCAGCCACAAACAATACACCTGCACCTGGAGAACGACACGCTACTGAACATCCGGCTGACACGAGGAACCCAATTGGCTGAAGTGAATGTATATGCCGACCGTATATCCGGAATAGAAAGTTCCCAAATGAGCGCCATCGAAATGCCCATAGAGCAAGTAAAGAAACTACCGATGCTCTTCGGGGAAGCGGATGTGATGAAAGCCATACAGAAACTGCCCGGGGTACAAGCGGCAGGCGACGGACAGGCCGGAATCTATGTGCGCGGAGGGAACTATGACCAGAACCAGATTACACTGGACGGGGCAACCATCTACAATGCCGAACACCTGAAGGGATTCGTCTCCGCCATCAATCCGGACATGGTGAATGAACTGACATTCTACAAGGGAGCCTTCCCGGCACGTTACGGCGGACAACTTTCCAGTATAGTGGATGTCGGCATACAGGAAGGGGACATGAAGAAGTACCGGGGAGAACTTAGTCTCGGCATGCTTTCTTCCAGGATAGACGCGCAGGGACCCATCTGGAAAGACCGCACTTCGTTCCACATAGGAGGAAGACTGTCGTATCTGGACAAAATAGTGCTGCCTATGTTAGAGTCCATAGCCGACAACAAAAACGCCACAGCTCCATACACCAACCTGAACTATTATGACCTGACAGCCAAACTGGCACACCGGTTCTCAGACAAGAACCGTCTGTCCGCCCTACTCTATATGGGACATGACACGAATGACGTGAGCCCCAACCAGAACGAGATGAACATCAATGAGGCGGATATGGAAGAAAAGCAGACGACGAAGGCCGGTACGGAGAACAGCTGGGGAAACCTGATAGCCAACCTCGGATGGGCATACCAGCCCAACGGGCATTTCCGGATGAACACAAGGATGAACTACAGCAGCTACCGCTATAACCTGAAACAGAAGGACTACCGGTACAGCGAGTTCAACAAGGGAGGGAAGCTGGACCAGCTACGGATAAAGGACTCATACGTGCTCTCGCACTCGGACATCGACGAGGTGTCGATGAGCATGGATTTCATGCTGACTTCCGCCAAGCGCCATCATTTGCGTTGGGGAGCCAAGGCTTCCTACCAGACCTTCTCGCCTTTCATCAGGGTGTTCGAGGAAAATTACATCAAGGCATGGAAGGACAAGGAATACAAGGAATATACCTCGAAAACCGACACGATGTTGGGAAACGGCAAGCAGGAACTGGCCGTAGCAGCCCTTTATCTGGAGGATGACTGGGAGCTGACCCGTCACCTGAAAGTCAATGCCGGACTGCGCTATGCCTTGTTCGCCGTACCGGAAAAGAATTACCATTCACTGGAACCCAGACTGTCGTTGCGATGGCTCCTGCGTGAAGGCATGGCTTTGAAACTCTCGTATGCCCACATGGCACAGGGCATCCACCTGCTGAGCAGCACGAACCTAGTGATGCCTTCGGACATCTGGATCAGTATAAACAAGGACATACCTGTCACCAGGTCCAACCAGTGGGCCGTAGGGTACAGCCAAGAAATCAAGACAGGATTCAACCTCAGCATTGAGGGATTCTACAAGCAAATGGACAACCTGCTGGAATATCGCGAAGGGTACAGCCCCCAATTGCCGGCCAACAGTTGGCGGGAAAATGTGGTGACGGGCGAAGGCGAGTCATACGGGGTAGAACTCTTCCTGCAGAAGAATACGGGCAACACCACCGGATGGATCGGTTATACATGGAGCAAGTCACTCAGGCAGTTCGACCGTCCAGGTGAGGAACTTTTCGCCGGCAAGAAATTCTACGCCGGGAACGACCGTCGACACAACCTGAACTTAGTGGCGAACCACCGTTTAGACGAGCATTGGGAAGTGTCACTGTCATGGAACTACCAGACAGGACGCCGGGGAACCTTGAGTACCACGACCTTCTATACAGGTTCGTCAAACAATCCCAATTTCGGACCGGGGTTCGAGGGGGACTTTTATGCAGGCTACGCAACCACTACACTTCCCAAGGATAATCTGAACACGTTGTCCATCTTCCGTTACCTGCCCATAGCCCGTTCATACAAGGAACGGAACGGATACCAACTGCCGGCCGTACACCGATTGGATGCGGGAGTCACCTATACATGGAAGACGGGACGCTGGGAAAACAAGCTGAACTTCTCCATATACAATGTGTACAACCGTCACAATGTCTCGAACATTTACTGGGGGTACGAGAATAGAGAAACCGTATTGAAGGGGGTATGCCTACTGCCATTCCTGCCCTCCATCAGTTATACACTTAAATTATAAGCCTTATGAAACGATTCTTTATCATAGCATGTATCGGGCTGGCCAGCGTAATGGCAGCCTGCGAAAAGACCCTTCCGCTGAACCTCCCGGAAGAAGAGAAATGGGGGATAACGCTAAATGCCGTGGCAACTCCCGACACAACCTTCAGGGCCTATGTGACACGTAGCTATCCGAGTACGGAAGAGCCCCAGTTCCATATCCCGCTGACGGATGAGAACCTAACCAGCGATTATTACTATTTTTACCGTCACTGCTATCTGCCAAGCTATACCGGTAAAGGCGAAATACCGGAGGACGAGAACTCAGTCAGTTATCTCTTTTACAAGAACCTGAAGGAGTCAACATTGGCAGACGCACGTGTGGAAGCAGTCGTAAACGGGGAAGCAACTTATCCTATGCGCTACGACGAGAACCTGCTGTGCTTCACAAGCGAATATCGTCCTTCGGCAGGCGACCACATCGAGGTACGAATCGACCATGGGGAGAGAGGACAAACAAGTGCCCGTACCGTGGTACCACAGGCGCAGAAACTCGAGGTACTGGAAGCCAGCCGCGACATGCAGGCTCCTGCAATGACGGAATCGCAGAAACTCTATTTCCAAGGACATGTACGGATGAAACTGCGCTTAACCGACCCCTCCGGAGAAAAGAACTACTACCAGCTGAGAGTCAAGGGAAAGATACCGCCTCCACTGCTTTTTGTCGATTCGGTGAACATATACGTTGAATCATTCCAGTCGTCCGACCTTATCTTCAGGGATGAACGCTTGACTACGGGATGGGGCGGATGGGACGCCTATTTCTCCGACGTATTTGACGACAGCCTCTTTGACGGGAAATCCTATACTTTCGAAATAGACTCCTACCTTTTCGGGGGTGAAGGACAGGTTGACTATGAAGTTTCCCTGCAGTCCATCACGGAGGATTACTACCATTACCAGAAATCGTTGATGCTATACAGAATCTCACAAGCGGGTTCGTTCAGCGAAGGAGTGTATATCCATACCAACAACCAAGGCGGATCGGGAATCTTAGGAGGAGTATATGGAGAAGTACACCACATCGAAATACCTTGACGAAAATCATAAAAAAAGGCATATATAAGTATGAGTCCACGTGTCATCCATCTGATCCTGCTGTGTAGCATCCTGACCATCGGATGCACCCAACATCGGGACTATCCGGAAGCCATCCAGCGAGCTGAAAACTGTATGGACGAGCATCCAGACAGCGCCTTACATCTGCTTACGGCATACGCCGACTCCATCGCCGCCCAGCCCGAGGAAGTACAGATGTATCACCGCCTGCTCACCATCCAAGCACAAGACAAGCTCTACATTACCCACACATCTGATTCACTCATCAATTACATCGTGAAATATTATGAAAGTTATGGGGACAAAGAGAAACTGATGTTAGCCTACTATTATCAAGGGCGTGTCTATCTAGACATGAACGATGTACCACGAGCCTTGAAAACTTTTCAAAAGACTGAAAGGCTACAAATTCCAGACTTGGATTTGTTGACAAAGGTTTATAGCCAAATGGGGTACTTGTTTGCCTACCAAGGACTATATGATGAAGCCATAAAAATCAACAAGAAAAATATAATCATTTATAAAGAGCTCCAGAAAGAACATAAAGCTGCGTATGCTTGGCGTGATATAGCTCGAATGTATGATATGAAAGGAAAAATGGATAGTGCTTTCTATTATTATAAGAAGGCATGCCATACTGCATTGGCAGACAAAGATTCCGCTAAATATTATGGAATATTGAGTGAATCAGCAGAAGCATATCGCAAAATGGGTATGATAGATTCCGCCCGACAAATACTTTCCATGTCATTAAAACAGCCAAAGATAAGAAACAAAGCGCATATTTATATGATATT
Organism: Bacteroidaceae bacterium; assembly: GCA_017416735.1. Lineage (GTDB taxonomy): Bacteria > Bacteroidota > Bacteroidia > Bacteroidales > Bacteroidaceae > Phocaeicola. The sequence continues at coordinate 17,774 of JAFQBF010000058.1, forward strand.
GGGAGATGTATATGAAGACTTGCAATGCTGGGACTCCGCCTATTATTATCGGCAAAAAGTATTGGAAACGAATAATATACATAAGAAGTTTGACAATTACATCGGATTAGGCTGGATAGAAAAAGCAAGAGGAAACGAGAAGCAAGCCTTACACTATCTGGAGAAAGCATTGTGGCTGAATGACTCCATCCAGAAAATAACCCGCACCGAAGAAATCGCCAAAATAAACTCGCTCTACAACTACCAGCACACCGAGGCAGAAAACAACCGGTTGCAACTGATACAGGCAAGACAGAAAGCCCAACTATTGGGATTACTGCTCGTATCCTTGGCAGGCGCCACAGGAGGTTTCTTCTACTTCCTCAGGCAAAAAGAAAAGAGACGGAAAGTACTGGAAGTAGCCGAGAAATTCAAAAAAGATGCCAAAGAACGATATGAAAGAAGCATGAAAGCCATTGAGGACAACGAAAACAAGATAAAGGAACTGGAAGCGCAGCTGACTCTTGCAAAGACAGAATGTGACCAACTTAAAACCGAACAACTACAGGTACAACAAAAACGCCTACAAACACGAAACGAAGAGATAGCCTTGCAACAGGAAGAAAAGAAACTGCGAATAGCAGCTTTCCGACGCTCGGCTATCTACAAAGTATTCCAACAGAACCTACAGACCCAAGACATCAATATGGCACACGAAAAAAGTGCCCCTGAATGGGAAAAGCTAAAAACAGCCATCAATATCGCATATCCAGACTTTACGGAAAGACTTCACAACCTATGTCCATCGCTATCCGACAAAGAGACAAAGGTTTGCTTACTGGCCAAGACAGACATTACCCCTTCGGGAGTTGCAGAGATACTGAGCCTCACCCGTCAAGCTGTCACGAATATCCGCACCCGCATCTATCAAAAGGTACAAAAGACGGGAGGCGATTTCTCCAACTTCGACCATTTCATCGAATCGTTGGATTGAAACGACGCTGAAGGCAGAATCCGAGCCTGCCTTCAGCGTAATTCATTATCAACCAACAAGTTTGAAACCTGAAGGCACTTTTTATTCAAAAACTGCAGTATATACCTTACGGGCTACTTCGATGCAATCGCCTTCGGGTTGAGCCTTGTAAGTATCCGAAACCTTTGTCCAAGGTTCTTCGATGGCATACCAATCGAGTACCGGAACCAAGCTGCCATTCAACGTGGCGGTCAAAGCATCGAAATAGGTTTTCCAACGCATATAGTAGAAATCTTTAAGGATACCGTTCCATTCCTTATGCGCATAGTCGTGAAGCTTTCCACGTTCGGAGGCCGAACGATTGCCCCAAGTCGTAATCTGCACACGGGCATTCCATTCGTAAAGGTTCTTTTCTTCCGGAGTATGCCCGATGTTACGAGCCATACCCGTCCAATTGCCTACCCGGAATTCCTGACGGGTTCCCAAGAGTTCGTCCTGCAATAAGATAAGGTTCAAGAAGCGTTGCGAAGCCTGTTCGAACAACTCCTTTTCGCCGGCCCGATAGGCAGCCGCTACGGCCTTCAGTACCAAGCGACCTTTTTCTGCTACTGCCTGACGAAGGACATCCACCAAATCGTACTCAAAGTTATTGTTTCCCTTGAATTCATCGGCTGCGGAAAGCATCAAACGGGCTGCTTCCATTACTTCTTTCGGGTTGTAATAGTCCTTGGACTCTGCCCAAGCCGATGCTTTCCAGACATCGAGTCCCGGACGAGCACAGAACAACGATTCGTGTGTGCCTTGCTGAGGCTTTTCCTTCGGACTGTTATAGATGCCTGTGCCCAATAATTGCCAAGCTTGCTTCAATGCCTGGTTGTCTGCGCCATAACGGGCTTGTACGTATTCATCCAGCCATTCGGCACGGGTGAAGCGTTCGGCACGCCAAGGAAGTTCGTACAGCAATTCGTACATCATCGGGTTGTTCTCGATGCCCTCGGGAGTAATCCCTACCCCTTTCATGGTCTTTGAGGCACGAGCATCCGCCTTTGCATTGTAGAATCCATCAATCAGCACATCCATCTTGCCATGCAAGCCCACATTGCCACCAAAGTTCAACAACATACAGTAAGCCCAATCGTGCTGCATGAAACCATCCTTACGACACCATTCCGACCAAGCATCGCCCCACTGCGGACGACATTCGGCATGAAGGTCGAGCACCAGCATATCGCCAGCCTTGCGATTCTGAATCATCGGCACACGAGGATTCTCCTGCCAAGCCTGAATCACCCATACGGCTTCCGGATTACATTTCTTCATGGCATCCATCACAGCCTGTCCGGCTGCATCGAGGTTCACACCCGATGTATTGCCGCCTTCGTGGAATGGGTCCATGGCATAGAACTTCGACTTGCCATAGAGTTTGGTCAATTCCTTATAATAAACGGAAGAGATTTCTTCGAACCGTTCATCCTCCGGCTGCAGGAAAGCAGGACGGTTGTAGCTGCACCACAAACCCGGGTCGGCCACATTCAAGCCCAACTTCTCCTTGGCATTGTGAGGTACCATACCGCAATAGCCCGGCAATACGGGATGAATACCGTACTCACGCATCCGCTTCACAATCTTCTTCTGGAGTTGTTCCTGCTGTACATACCAGCTATCGGGGTTCGGGCCACCCCATCCTTCAAGGTTGTTCATCAACCACCAAGCTGTAAAACCTGATCCGGAAACGAAGGCATTGATTTCATCTTTGGTATAACCCAACTTGGTGAGTACGTTCTTCCACACGGTTTCCGCTCCGGTCAAAGCCAAGGAAAGGTTCACGCCATGCAGTGCCATCCAGTCGATTTCCTGTTGCCAACGTTCCCAATCCCAAAAGGCCATGGAATAAGAGAAAGTACAATAGTTGTAAGCATAACGATAAGGAAGATTGGTTTCGTGACGTTCCTTTTGCTTTACTGCCGGAAGCACTTCAGGCAAATCAGCCTTCATTCCGTTCCATGAAAGATGAATGCCAGCATGATACTTCAAGTACCAGTTGATACCCGTAGCAATGCTCACGTAGTTGTTGCCACGTACTACCACCTTGTCACCCTTTTGGTCGAGTTCGAAGAAGTCAACCTCAGCCTTTTGCTGCTGGATGATAAATTTCTTGGAAGCGCCTTTGTCTATACGTTCCAATAAACCGTTGATCGGGTTGGCCGAGAGGGTAGCGACGCAACCCAATAGAACAAATAGAGATATCAGTTTTTTCATAGTGTATCGAAAAGAAATGTCATCCTGAACGAAATGAAGGATCTGTATGCGCACACGTTGATGTATACAGATTCTTCGCTACGCTCAGAATGACACGATGTAGATTATTTAATAAACACCAATATTACTTGCAAGCACAACGGGGCTTCAATTGCTTGAAGAAGTCATTACCCTTGTCATCCACCAAAATGAATGCCGGGAAGTCTTCCACTTCAATCTTCCAGATGGCTTCCATACCAAGTTCCGGATATTCCACACACTCGATGCTCTTGATGTTGTTCTGAGCCAAGATAGCTGCCGGACCACCGATAGAACCGAGGTAGAAACCACCATGCTTCTGACAAGCATCTGTCACCTGCTGGCTACGGTTACCCTTTGCCAACATAATCATGCTACCGCCGTGGCTTTGGAACAAGTCCACGTAAGAGTCCATACGACCGGCTGTAGTCGGGCCCATGGAACCACAAGCCATACCGGCAGGAGTCTTGGCAGGACCTGCATAGTAAATAGGATGATCCTTGATGTATTGTGGAAGGTCTTCACCCTTGTCGATGCGTTCTTTCAGCTTGGCATGAGCGATGTCACGACCTACGATGATGGTACCATTCAATGACAAGCGGGTAGCTACCGGATACTTGGTGAGCTCCTTCAAGATGTCTGCCATCGGCTGGTTGAGGTTAATCTTTACAGCATCGCCTTCGCCAGCTTCGCGGAGTTCAGCCGGAATCAATTCACCTGGTTTGTCGTCCATCTTTTCAATCCAGATACCATCCTTGTTAATCTTACACTTGATGTTACGGTCGGCCGAGCAAGATACACCGAGACCAATCGGGCAAGAAGCACCGTGACGTGGCAAGCGGATGATGCGGACGTCGTGAGCCATATACTTACCGCCGAACTGGGCACCGAGACCAATCTTGTGAGCTTCTTCCAATACTTGCTTTTCGAGTTCTACATCGCGGAATGCACGACCGTATTCATTACCGGTAGTAGGCAACTCATCGTAGTAGTGAGTAG
>JAFQBF010000059.1 GCA_017416735.1 Bacteroidaceae bacterium
TTCACCAAATCTCTGAAGTACTTCAAACCATCCACAGAATAGATTCGTGCCAACTTCTTGTCGTCTTCGAAGATGATGCCTGATTCTACATTGTTGTCATCATTGTCGAAGTTAGCATCTACTACGATATTGAACTGAGTGGCATCACCGGTCAAGAAATGACCGATGATGTTTGTACGGTAGTTACGCTGGATAGGAGCAAATGGTACATTGGCAGATACGATGGCATTGGTTTCATCCTTCCACAAAGTGAAGTCCACTTCTACCGTTGCTCTTGAATTATCACCTTCTGCTTTTTCATGATCCTTTGTATCCTGAGGAAGTTTATCACTTTCCATCAGAACGTAGTTCATCGCCAAAAGCTTGTATTCTGACTTCACTTCATTACCATTATTATCTATACTCTTGATCCAGATACTTTCATCCAAAATATCATTCTTGTCAAATACTACTTCAGCACTTGTTTCACCGGTAGCAGCACCTGTCTTGGCATTGAAAGTAGTGGCCAAATTGTCGATGGTTACAGAAGAAGATTTCACAGGATAACCGTCATTTCCGTTAGCCTGATACAGGTAAGTGGCATTCTTCCAGTCCTCGATGGAAGTAGCAACGTTCAACTGGGCAAACGGACGACGCAACTCAACGGTCTGTGTATTGCCTTTCGCTATATAGTCATTCAATGTATTGAAGAATGCATCACGATTTTCCTGATTGGACTTTAATCCGGTATAGTTGACTGTAATCTTTGTCAATTCTGTAAATGTATAAGCATTGGCATCCTTGTTCTGTGCCCAGAAAACGATGTCGTATGCTTCACTCTTCATCAAAGGAAGGCTTACGGTAGCCTTGCCTGCTGTTACGGTTGTTTTTCCATACTTGGCATCGGCAGGATAGATTACATTATCGCCATTCTTATCATATACGGCATAGTACAGTTCGTTTACTGTCTGTCCGTCACCAGCAGTACGGGACTTTGCAGCACCGTCCAACTCAACCTTGAAGGTTGTCATTTCGCCACTCTGCTGCACGAGTTCTTCGTCTTGAGAGCAGGATGTTGTCATTGCCATTGCAGCAAAAACAAACAAAGGGTAAAATAATTTTTTCATAAATCTTATATTTAAAAATTTGTTGTTATTTTATTATCAAATTATGGAATGTTTTGATTATTAGAACTTTCATATCCTTCCGTAATGTTTACTGTAAATTTAACATTGGCAGTCAGTAAGTTTTCTGAATAAAGGTTCGTACGATAGTTTTCATCTGTGCCTACATTCGGTACTGAGAATGAATTCAATTCTTGCCCGTTTTCATCATTTACCTTAATGGAACAGTCTACCGTATTTTGACCAAAAGTATACCCTGATGCTAACAGGAAATACTTAATTTCACTTTCTCCTTCACCAGTCGTAAACAAAATGTTTTCTTTAGCAAGAGTAGAAAGTTTATAATTATGTTCGACTCCACCTTCAACTGAACTTGAATAAGTTCTATTCAAAGCATTGTAAGTATCAAAACATCTTTTTAAAGTGAGTTCGGACGAGGTAGGTGTCTTTCCCAGTTTTTCAACCGAATCCCAAGCTCCAGTAGCGCTTGCTACATTGATCTTTGCCAACGGACGTTTCAATGTAACTTTTGGATTTATATCAGTCACATTCACATTATTCAATGTAAAGGTATATACTTCAATGTCTTCGTTGGTACATTCTGCTGTAGGATTGAATTTAATGGCAGCCAGGTTATTCATGTCATAACATTTGCTGCTTTTATCCTCAGCACTTTTAGCTTTGTATGCCCAAAACACGATATTATAAATGTCATTTTTCAATAAAGAAGGTGCAAATTCGGCTTTGCCATTCTCTACTTTCACCGTATCTCTAATCAGAATCTTATCAGCAGTCTGATTATAAACGGCACAAATCATGTTGTCTACTGCTATAGTAGAAGTACCGGCACGCGACTGTATGCCGTTAGACAGATTAGCGGTAAAATAAACTTTTACCTCTTCACCTGTATTCAAACTTTCTTCCTGTGTGCAGCTAGCCAGCAGGAAAGCGCTTAATGCTAGTGAGTAAATTGTCTTTTTCATATAGTTTTTATTATTTCTATTTTTATGCAACCAGCGATTTTAATTCGCGAGTGCGCATTGTTTATTTTTTCTTCACGTTTTTAGAAAAGTTCTTCAACTTTTATTTTTTCTTGTACAACTTTTCCAAATTCTTCTTCAACTTTTTCTAATTCTTCTTCAACTTTTTGTACCTACTATTATATTGGGCGGTAGTAGTCCCGCTTTTCCCGTCCGACTGTGTGTATTCCATATTAAGTTCATTTTTCGCCTTCACTGCTTTCACAGACCTTTAACTGTCTGATTCTTAACTTCTCCGTGTGAACCCAAGGGGTTTCACCTCCTTTCACTGCTTTCACACCTTCCTGCCTTCTGTGAAACTGTGAAACCACTTTGAAAGGTCTGCCTTCACGCGGGGGCGCTGTGATTCAATGAGTTACGCCTCGGTGAAAGGAGTGAAGGCAGTTTTTGACCTTTTATTGGCTTTTATGGATATGTAGGATAATAGCTTTCTACATTATATGACCAACTTGGTCGGAAAATTGAACCACTATTTTTCTGCTTATATTGGGCATCTGTAAAACTACCTCCTACCCAACTCATATCATTACCTTTTTTTACTTCTTCTGTAAGAGTCACTGAAGTGCCGTTAAGTGGATAAAAAGTTAAACTACCTGCACAGTCATTTACATGTGTCAAATCTATACCAAACATCTTGACATCTACACCAATATAATAAGCACATCCCACAACTTCACAATATTTACCAGATGCATAATTATGGCAATATTGAGTAGCTGAACTTGCATCACTATCAAAATATGTGTTCCCACGAACTTCATAATTTGATATAGTTACATTATAATCATTTCCTCCCTCTTTGCGTTCAGAGACAATATCACCAATAAATTGGTTTACATGCCTTCCTGCTATATCCGTATTCCCTTTTGCAAAAATTTTCTTTCCGGAAACATAAGGATTATTAGTGTCAAAATCAGCTTTATCCCAAACATTAGCAACAACAGGTTTATCAGGTTGACCAACACAATTAATTTCTGTGTTTAAGACTTTACAACCATCAATTGTAGCAGATTTTGATTTTATAAAACCAATTAATCCACCACATTCACCATTTGTATACCACCACTGAAGGCAATTTACTGTGGCTGTGCTTGGAATCTTTCCAACTTGAAAAATAGATGTAATTCCTGATAATTTTTGAACATCTGACAAATTCAACTCATATATACGTGGTAGTGTATAATAGTTAGGAATCTTTTTACCATTTTTATCTATAGGCTCAAAATTTTCAATTATACAATCCTCTACAGAACATTGGGACATTTCTAAATTACCACCTACATAACCAACCAATCCGCCCATTTTACAGATAGCATATACTTTACTATTTTTCACATGAACATTTGTAACCGTATATGTTCCTCCTGAATGTGACACTAATGTACCTGCATAAGCATTACCAGCTCCTCCATCACTAGTTACGCCATAATTAGGAGCAAGAAGTTCAGGATTATTCACATTCTTGATATCTGCACCAACAAAAGTTATGTTCTTGTGAGTAGTATTACCACTAGCAGATTGGATAAAAGCTGCACCAGTACCATCATGCACCATATCCACCTTTAAGTTGTAAACTGTATGAATCTCACCATCCAAGTTGGTGATAGACCATATCGGATCGAAAATTTGACTACCCAAATCCACATCTTCCTTAAAAGTTACAGAAGTAGATGATTTCCCCTGATAATAAGCAATATCGTATGGAGAATAAATCAAATTTACATTATTTTCTACCAATGGGGTAACAGTTGTATTTCCATCCCACTTAGGAACAAGACGTTTACCTTCAAACAACACTTTACCACGGCGATAAGTTTCTGTTCCTAACCAGCCATTATATTTGGCATCAATAGTAATGTCATTACCATTGGCATCTTTGTTAGCCCAAACACTTTGGTTCTCTACCATATAAGGTGAAGTAAAATCCGTTACGTCGGTATTGGTATCTGCCGAACAGTTCGCATCGAACGCCAAAGTCTCCCCATTATCGTACCCGCTAAGCAGGCCCACAAACTTACCTTCACTTAGTGAGCCATTGGCTGTTACACCCACGAGGTCGCAGTTGTTGAATGTCACAGTAAGTGTTTCGCTGCGGTCCTTTTCTAATTTTCGTACGATGTAACCCACCATGCCACCGGCTGCACCATTGTTACTTAAAGCTGATGAACTATTGATAGTAATATCCTGTAAAGTGCTATTACCACACAATGTATCCGCCAACACACCCACATGTCCATCATCTTTCTTTATATCAGCACCTTGTATTTTCAATCCTGTTATATCGACATTGCTTGCTTTACGGAACAAAGATGTACCCAAACGATAAAGCGTTTTTCCTCCACCATCGAAAGATACATATTGTATAGCATAATCGGCTGCACGTGGTATGACTGTACCATTCATATCCAAATCTTTGCACAAATGTATCTTTTTGGGAGATTCTACTGTTCCTGTTACCCCATACTTCATCAAATAAGCCAACTGTTGAGTGTTTTCTATATGAATGATTCCGTTACCATCGGCTTCTGGTAAAGCTTCGACTATGACTCCGTCCCATACTTCAGTCAATCCCTTACCAAGATTGAGACGTGCGTTGAGCACAAGTGGTGCATCGGTAAATTGGAACTCGCTGACAGAATCACCATTTTCATCTTTCAATGATACACTACCACTGATGGTAGCATCAGTTTTTTCAGTAGGAACCAAGAAATAGTTGGTGGTCAGCAACGTATAAGTTTTGTCATTGATAATAAAAGAGTTACTTTTATCATTCAGTTCCGTAAAGTTGAAAGTGTATTCATTTGCATTACCAGCAACAGCTTTTTCACCTTCAGCTAATGGCTTGAAACCAGTATATAATGTTCCTGTCACCTTGATTTGGGCAGATTCAATACTTTCAACTTCTACATCATTACCATACACACCAATGCCGAACTGGGTAAAAGGACGTTTAAGGGTTATAGGTCCACCGTCTGATGTAGATGTGGTAACTGTAACCTTACTTGTGGCATAAAAGGCATCCAATTGAGCTGCTTCGGCTTGGGTCTTCTGGAAATTGCTGTAATCAATGGTAATGTTACTGAGGTCAGACGTATTATAAATACCATTATCTTTTGTCTGTGCCCAGAAGACCAATTGATACTCCTGATTCTTCAATAATTGTAAAGTAACATTTGCCTTATTTTCAGACACAGTGAATTCCTCTTGAATAAGTGGAACAAGCTGTTCACCATTCTTTGTGAAAATACCCACCAACAATTGATCGACATTGGAACCATCTCCTATAGCACGCGACTTGCCTTCATCGTCCAACTTCACGCTATACGAAAGGGTTACTTGGTCGCCTTCTCCATCGTACAAACTTTCATCCGTACAGCCTACCATGGCCAGCAACGGCAGAAACAAGAATAATATGTTGTAGAATTTCTTCATAAGCTGATCTCAATTAAGATATAGGTATATTAAAATCTCCTTCAAATCCCGGGTCGATACCAATACCGCCACTGGCTTCCTGCATGAGGAACTTGCCACGTACAATGGTGTTCACACTGCGGCTCAGCGGCACGTTGATTTCGTCCGACATGGAGACCGGTTTGCCTTCGGCATCCAGCAGCCCCATCGTCACCATCACACTGGCATCCTGTCCGTTTACCATCACGAAGTCGAAACCCATGCGGGCCTCGTCGTCATTGATTTGCTCTAATTTGGAGTAGAACTGTACGCCTGTCTTCGAGTCAATCGGCTTGTCGGTAAACATGGAATATGCGCTGGGCATGAAGCCGGAGTAGTAGAACACCACCTGATAGTCGCTCAGGTTGATGCCGCGTCCTTCTTCGTATTCCTCGCCACGGGCTTCGGCACGCTTGCGGGCGGCTTCTTCCTCGCGTTCGAAGAACTCGCGGAGGTCGGTAGTCACCACGGTAAACTTGGCCAACGGACGTTCCATCGGGATGACGATGTCCTCGGGTGCTTCGTTGGGCTTCACTTCAAAGACTTCCACGGCCTTGGTACCCCGGAAGGCGTCGCGAAGGTCGGTGTTGGCCTTGTGGTCGCCGTACAGGGTGATTTCGGAGAAGTTCTCCGGCGCATAGAAGAAGTTGTCTGTCGTACCCTTCTTCACGAAGTCTGCCCAAACCATCATCATGTATTCTCCCTTGGGGATTTGGAGATCTACCTCGCAATCGTATTGGTTGAGTTCCACGGCACGGGTAAACTTGTATTCCCACATGGCCGAACGCGAAATGCTTCGGGTTCCGTCGGCATTACGGGTACTTTCGTAGGGGAATGCCTTCAGGGTGTAGCGCATATCGTAGCCTTCCATCAGTTCCACCGAACGGGCATCGTAGAAGTAGTCCTGCTCGTCCATATCGGTATGGAAGTCCAGACGGACGGTGAATTTTTCTTCCGTAAGGGGTGTTTCTTCGGGCCATTCGTGTACGTCGCAGGCGGTGAAGAAGGCTGTGCAAATGATGCAAAGAATGCAGTATATGTCATTCAGTTTCATCGGATACCTCCTTTCTTTGTCCAGTCGAAACGGTAGGCAAAGGCGATGGATGCCTGGTCGAGGCCGTAGAACGTGCGTTTACGGGTATCGACAAGCGGGCCGTTGTGCTGGTTGTGGAAGATGTCGTAATGCAACTTATAGACACCACCGCCTACCGAGAATTCCATCCACCAACGGTGGCTCTTGCTGATGGGCAGACGATAGCCTATGCTGAGGCCGCCTCCGTAGAGCGGGGTGCGGCGGTTGTGGTCCTGATAGCGCCAGTCGCCTCCCTTGGCATAGTTGTACCATGCCAAACCAAGGTGTGCACCGCCGAACCAGCCTTCGTTGTCTTCGTCCAGCCAGTAGCGCACTTCGGGCTGCAGGCAGGAGGTGCGGAACTTCACGGTGGAGGTGAAATAGTTCCATGCCGAATAATAATAAGGTATAGTAAGAGACCAATGCTTGGCCAAGTCCACTTCCACGGCAATGTTCGCCATCAACATTCCCCAACCGATGGCGTTGGTCTTCAAGTGGATGTGTCGCATCCATTCTTCGGGCTCGGGGAGCGGTTGAGGAGCGGGAGCAGGTGCCGGTTCCGGTTCGGGAACGATCACAGCTACTGTATCAACCACTTCAACGGGTTCCGGGGCAGGAACAACAACCGGAACCGGTTCTTCCTTTATCGTAAGCAACACGGCACAGGCATTTCGCATCTTGGCAAAGTAACGGTTGTTCAATGTACGCCAAATGCGTCCTCCGTCCAGCTTTTGCAGGGCAGGGATGCGGCTGTCGATGGTGGTATTATTATAATAAGGTATAAGCTCGGACGGACCTCGCAAGATGGAAAGCACTTCTTCCTTCTGTGCGATGTCGGAGTTCTCGACTTCTGTTATCAAGTAGTTCCAGGGGATGTAAGTATCGTTGTGTTTCACGACCAACTCATCGGAAACGTCCAGATGGGAACGCACGTATTGTTCGAGTGACTTCAGACGTTGGCCAGCCAACCGCTTGTTTACCTGATAATTACCTTCGGGTGAAGAGACACCGGTGAACACCACCTGTACTACACTCATCAGGGTGTCACGATGTAGCTGCCCGATAGCTTCCATGATATCGTCCAAGCGTGCAGCGTTGTCCATATAGTTAGGGTCGATGGTATGGCTACCCAAGCGGAAGTCGATACAGATTTCCGTCCGGTTTCGTTGGGCACATACAGAAGTGATTCCTATCAGCGAAAGTATGATTGTTATAAACTGTCTTTTTATGCACATGGATTTAAACGTTAGTTTTTCATTGTGCAAAGGAACTTCTTTTTATTCGGTAAAGGGATAAAAGAATGTTGCTGACCACGCTACATGTAGCGCAATCAGCAACACTTCAAGATAGGGAGGGGATGGATATGAAAAGAGGCTGAACCAAACGGAACAGCCTCTTCTTAGGTATTATGAAAAAAGAATTTTCCTTAATTAGAAATACAAGTAACGGTCATCCTTCACATTAGCGCGTTCATACAAGTCGTTGATGAATGTGCTTGCATAGCGAGTTGACATCATAGACAAGGTCGATTCTTCTGCCTTGGCATCGAATTCTTCAGCATTGTTTTCCTTGTTGATAACTTGCATTACATAAACACCGGCATTACCCTTGATAGGAGCACTTACCTTGTTGAGCTCGCTCTTGCTGGCAACGGCACCCAAAACAGGTTCGCTGGCACGAGTTACACCTACGTAAGTAGGAGCACCGAATGTGATGTGCTTGATGGTGTCGTTTACAGCATTAGCCATAGCCTTTGCCTGGTCGATGCTTGTTACACCCTTCATTTCAGCCATAATCTTTTCAGCCTTCTTGTCGCGGAGAATTTCCATTCTCAACATATCGGCAACAGTGTTGATGTTGCGGTAGCCTGCAGGATTTACCTTCTCGAGAGCAACTACCATCATGTGGTCGTTTTCGCCACATTCGTACAACGGAGATACTTCACCTTCGCTGGCTTCGAAAATCCACTTCAAGGCTTCGCGTGTGTTTTTCACACCACCTACATAGTGTTCGTTGTTGCGGAAGTCGGCACGTTCCAACAAACGGTAACCGCTGTTTTCTGCATTTTCAACCAACTTGTCCAAAGTAGTGTTCTGAGCTACGAACTGGCTGAAGTCATTGTATGCCTTGTTGTATGTTTCCTTGCTGAATTCTACCGGACGCTTGATAACTGCAATCTGATATTTGTCCTTTACAGCCTTCTTGTCCAAAACTTGGAGAATGATATTCATTTGACCCAACTCGAGGTTAGTCAATTCATTCTTCTTGCCATAAACCAAAGCCTTGATGTACTTGGCATTGTCTGCATCCAAAGTTGCACCTTCGTAATTGCGGGCAGTCATCCAAGCGTTTTCGCCTGTCTGGCCATATACCTTAGCAATTTCTACAAAGTCTGCACCACCCTTCAAAGCTGTATAGATGCTGTCTGCCAAAGTCTTGGTCTTGTCTGCAGTTTCAGCATACACCTGAATCTGACGGAACTGGATAGAGTCTGCGAGAGCTTCCTTCTTCAATACTTGCATAGCATTGTAAGAATCATCGGCCTGATTGTAATAAGGACCGTAAACTTCACCAATCTTCACAGAGTCGATGCGTGTTGCGATATCTGAAGGATATACTGCCTTGTTGATAGCTACTTCTGTGAAAGGTACTACAGAACCGGTTGTGCGGATGAAGGCTGCCATTTCTGTAGCTGATGCCAATTGGTTGGCATATTCGGTTACTTCGTTCAGGACTTCTGCACGGTCGGCTTCCGATGGAGTTACCAATACATCGATGTACTTGATGTCGCGAGTTTCCATCAACTGCTTGTACATGGCTTTGTTCTTGTTGTAAAGAGCCTTGATTTCTTCGTTGCTCACAGTTACAGTAGAGTCGGCTACTGAAGAATAAGGAATGGCAGCCAACAATACGTCTGTTTGCTGTGTGCGTGCTGCAAATGCGTCTTCAGCTGCAACAGGGTTAGAAATCAATGACTTTGCAATCAAGCTGTTGTACTTGTCAGCCAACAAAGATTGCTTCAAGGTCTTTTCAATGAACTTCCAGAATGCTCCCATTTGCTGGTAGTATTCTACATACTGTGCAGGGAGTTGGTTAGCTGTCTGACCCAAGTTGGCATATTCTACCAAGAACTGTTTCAATACATCCTTGTCGAAAGCACCAGTCTGTGGGTTGCGGAACGGTGTCTGCAACAACAATGGGTGAACACCCTGTTCGATGACATCCTGAATTTCAGCATCGCTGACAGTCAAACCCAATTTTTCAGCTTCTGCTTCAATCAACTTGTTGTTGATATATGATTGCCATACCTGATCCTTTACTTGAGTCAACTGGTCATCGTTCAATGCTGATGCACCTTGAGTCATTTTGATTACTTCGGTGTATTCATCCACCAATGTTTGATAATCTTGAGCAGAAACGGCTTCTCCGTTCACTTCTCCAATGTCTTGGCGGCCCTGATGCGGTTGGATAGCTTTCCAAGCGTCACCTGCAACGAAAGCAAAAAGGGCAATACCAATGACAGCGACCAAAAGTGGTCCTCTGTTTCTGATTTTTTGTAATGTTGCCATTTATTTTACTATTTTTTGTTTATTGTTTTCTTAAGTTTGCATTTTAGCGCACGAAGATACAAAAAATGCGGCTTATAATCTATTTTATAGTGAAAAAAATGCGTTATTCATTCACTTTTAGTCTGATTAGCTCGATTTTTGTGGCTGTTACCTTTATAATACGGAACTGGAATTTATCAAGGGTAATGATTTCGTGTGCTTTGGGGAAACTTTGATATTGATGAAGAATCAGCCCACCGATTGTTTGGTATTCGTCACTTTCCGGAAGGTCGAGCGAAAAGAGCTCGTTTGCCTTTTCAATGTCCAGACGTCCGGACAGGACATATTCGTTGTTACCTACCGATTTGGCCACGTACGTAGTGGTATCGTGTTCATCTTCTATCTCGCCGAATATCTGTTCTACCAAGTCTTCCAAGGCGACAATGCCGGAAGTGCCTCCGAATTCATCGACGACAACAGCCAATGATTTCTTTTGCTGCATAAAAAGTTTCATCAGCTTGTTGGCATTCATTGTTTCGGGCACAAATGGGAGTTGGCGGATACATTTCTTCCAATCTTCGGGTTCGTTGAACATTTCGGACGAATGGATGTAGCCGATGATGTTGTCGATGTTGTCTTGATAAACAAGTATCTTGCTGATACCTTTCTCAACGAAAAGTTCCATCAATTCTTCCATTGAGCTATCTTCTTCTATCGCGATGATTTCGGTACGGGGTACCATACAGTCGCGTATCTTGATGCTGGAGAAGTCGAGTGCATTTTGGAAAATCTTGACTTCTGTATTGATTTCCTCCTCATTGTCTGAATCTTGGATGCTGCTTTGGATGAAGTGGTCCAAATCTACTTTTGTAAAGGCTTTGTCGCTGGCTTCCTTATTAATCTTGGTGCCAGTTAAAAAGAGCAATATGCCCGATAATCCGGATGCCAATTTGCTGATGGGATAAAGGATGACATAGCAGATGAAGGCTGGTATGGCACAAATATTGAGCGTGAAGTTTGGATTTATCTTGAACAATGTCTTGGGGACAAACTCACCTGTCACCAATATAATTAAGGTAGAGATGATAGTTTGTGTCAGCACCAGCATGAATTCATTATCTATGTAGCCAGCCAATAGGTTCTGTTCGATGAGTTCGGCCATCAGGATACCATAAATAACCAATGCGATGTTGTTTCCTACCAGCATAGTAGAAATGAAATTGTTGGGGTTACGATAGAAAATGGACAAGATGCGTGAAGTGAGGCTCTGTTCGTTGCGGTCCATTTCAAAGCGTAACTTATTGGAAGAAACAAAGGCAATTTCCATTCCCGAGAAGAAGGCGGAAAAAGCCATTGTGATTAAAATCTGTATAATGATTTCCATGATGGTGATAAATATTATCTGTCTTTCTTTATGCTATCGTTCGACAGACTGTCTGTCGGTTGGGGAGGGGTAGCTGGCGCTGTATCCTCAATGGTGAATATACCGGTTGTATTCTTGATTTCGTATTCTGTCAACTCTTGGTTGGATTCAAAGCCATATCCGGTGATGGCTTTGTCTTCTTGTTCTATCTGGATGAACTTGTCGGAATAGATTCTTTTTTTGTTTTCATCCCAATACAGTTGTTGGGTACTGAATTTGTCGCCACGTTGGCTGTGGATTTGTACATTTCCTTTCAGTTCCCATAATTTCTTTTTCTCGTAGTAATAAGCAGTATCTGCTTTGATGCTGGCGTCAATATTGAACAGCGTGTCGAATTTTTCCAGATACACGCCTTTTTCAAAAGCCCAATAGGGTGGGTTCTTCTTGTCGAAGATAGTCCATTCCTCCGTTACGATTTTATAACGGGTGATGCCGGAGTCGGATATTAGGGTCGTAACTCCGAGCGACGTCATGCTGGGAAGCGTATCATTTTCTGATATGGCATCTGCCAAATTCTTGTTCTTGCCGGAGCAGGCAGAAAATAAAACGAACATAACAGCCACAAGGGTTGTGGCTGTTATGTTTTTGGATATTAAGTATGTATTAACTCTCTTCAATATCATATCTTATCTTACAGTAGTGGTTTCGCCAATCCATCCACCGATAGTTACAGCTTGACCTTTCTTGATACCGATGAAGAACAAGTCTTCGTCCTTCGGAGTATATGCAGAATAAGTTCTGATTAATTCGTTAGCTTGTTCTTCTACACTTGGGTCAACGCTCTTAGCCTTCTGCAACTTGTCGATAGCTGCGAAATAAACGCACTTGTTCAAAGCTGCTTCATCACTCCAGTTCGGGCTTGATGCATACATCTGTGCAATCAAGATATATGGCTTGCCATTTGCGCCGTTGTACTCGATAGACTTGCGGGCATATTGCTTAGCCTTGCTGAGCTGCTTGTTACCATTGAGGATAGTTGCTACTGTATAGCAATAATCAGCCTTTTGGTTCAAATCTTGTTCCAATTCGATAGCATTGTCGAAGTACTGAACACTCTTGTCGATATCACCCTTCTTGTAGTACATAGCACCACAACCGAAGGCTGTTGCTGCAGTCGGTTCGATAGCGTGAGCATATTCTGATGCTGCAAAATATGCTTCAGCTTCTCTACAGCCCAACTTCTGCATAACTGTGATTACAGACTTCAAGTAATCAATGTTGCTCTTGTTTTCTTCTACCTTCGGAGCATAGATTTGCTGCAAGTTGTCGCAAGTAGCTACACCACTATTGATGAAGTAAGCATCGATGTTATCCTTTGCTGTTTGGTAGTTCTTCTTGACGTTTTCCTTTTGAGCAGCTTTTACAGCTTCATTGGCATAACCAGAAGCAGCGATGTAGTCCTGAACAAGTTGTTCCTTGTGTGCATCGTCTGTCTTGGCCTTGCGAGCAGATACGTCAACGAATTCCATCAATACATAGTATGGCAAGTTTTGCTTTTCCAAAGAAACGGCTTCAGCGAAATACTTGTATGCTTCGTTCATGTCCTGACCGCCCATTGACAAATAGTCGTGAGCCTTTGCACCCAAAATGTCCCCCTTGGTAGTCTTGTTTCTTCTTGCCAATGCATTCAACTGATCCAAGTATTGGATACGTTGGTCGTGTACTTTCATCAACAAGTTGAAGTATTCCTTTTGCTTGGCACCGTCTTTTTCAGCGGCAATCAAGGCACGGAGAATCTTTGCACCGTTGGTGTAGGTACTGATTTGTGCTACCGGAGCTTCATCGAAAACAGCCTTCCATGCAGGATATGCATCCTTGAAGTTGTTTGTCTTTACATACTCAGTATAAATACTGATGTTCTTGATACAGTTGATACTGTCTTGACCATGTCCGTACTGCGAACCGTCTTCCACTCCTTTTTGAGCGAAAACTGCTGTTGCACTTAATGAAAGGGCGAACAGCGCTGTAACCATCTTTATTCTCATTTGTATATCAAATATAGTTATTATTAATTTACTCTCCACTTCATGAACCAGCGTTCGTTGAATGTCAAACCGACGTTGATTCTCAAATAATTTTCTTCCAGCATTCCTTTAACCTTCGGACTAACCTTTACATATTGTCCTGATATGTTGAGGAAGGATCTTCCTTGATAAAGGAATAACGGCAAACCAAAACCGAAGCTGACTCCGTATTCGCGTGCTCCATCCAGCCCGTTCACTTTTGTATAGGGGTCTGAATAATATGCACCGGCGCGGTATCTGATTTTACTGATATAAGTACGTCCTAACGGATTGGGTAGGTATTCTGCTCCAAGAGATATTTTGGAACGGTTCTGGAAGGTTCCTTTCTGATTGTAGAACTTGACATCACTCCAGTTTTGATGTGTGTAATCCAAACCTACAGTCAAGCGATTGTTATATACATAAGTAGCACCAATCCCCCAAGTGGTAGGCAAACTGAATGCATTGCTGACAGAATCTGCCGATTGGCTTTGCATGATTGAATTGCTGTCGTAAGTTTCTTGGTATTTGTATCCGTCACTGTTCATATTGTGTCCAAGGGAGTAGATTCCACCTAATGTAATGGAATGCTTTTCCTTGAAATTCAGTGTGTATTGCAAACCAAAATCAAGTTTGTAGTCTCTTACTGAAATCTTGTCGGAACGGACGCTTCTTGTTGCATTGACGTTGTTGAATGTGGTCGATGATGAATGTGTAATGTCTCCGTAAAGGTATGAAAAGTTGGCACCAACTGATAAGTTGTTGAAAACTTGATAACCCAAACCTAAGAATACTTGTTGAAGGCTACCGTCACCCGTAAAACTGGATAAGGAACTGATAGTATTCCCGTATGGGTCTGTAGAAATGGTGTTGGTTTTGTTCATATTGTAACCTACGATAGAGTAGGGCAGGAAACCGGCTGTAAAACCCAATCCCTTGAACAAACGGAACTGCATGGCAATGTAGTCAATGGTCGAGTTCTTGGCATTGGTCTTGACATTGCCTTCCTTGAAGTTGGCATTCTGCAAAGACATGCCCGCATCCAAAATGAATGTCAACGAATCGACAGCCGAATAGGAAGCCGGGTTGGACGCATTGATGTGCAGACCGTTTCTCAAACCGTATGCGATGCCCCCCATCGCCTTGCTGTTCCCGAAACTTTGGTCGGATAATTGTCCGAATCCATAGCGGGTATAAGGTGAGTTGGAACCGCTTTGTGCTGCAACAGTTGCAGCAACGAGTATGAATAAGCAAAGACTTATCAGTTTTTTATAATGCTTCATTGTATTCTAAAATTCTATTTAATCCTTTCAACACTAAGAAACCATCTGCAAAGATGCCACTTTTTACGTTCTCTTCAAAAGAAAAATCATTTCCGCCCGTTAAAAAAACCAAAAGCGACGGATATTTTTCCCGAAGTTGCTCAATATAGCCTTTAATTTCATGTTCAATACCTCTTATGACTCCCGAACGGATGGCCGTTTCCGTCGTTTGTCCATACCCGGGTAATTCTCCCTCAGCTTCCACTAAGGGGAGCTTGTCGGTAAAAGTATGAAGGGCCTTGAAGCGCATCTCCATACCGGGTGAAATGTTTCCACCTTGATATTGTCCAAATTCATCAACGAAATCATACGTGATGCATGTGCCGGCGTCGATAACCAATATCGGTTGGCCGGAACTTTGGGCTTGGGCAGCTATCGCGGCAGCCAGTCTGTCCATACCCAGGGTCTCCGGTGTCTTGTACAAGTTCTTGACCGGCACTGGGGTATGGTGTGTGAATTCCATCACAGGAAAGGGAAGCTTGTCGAGTGCTTGCCGTATTTGGCTATTGAGCGTTACGACGGAAGATACAATTCCCTTCCGGATAGGATATTTGTCACATAATATGGGCAAACCATCCAATGTACGGTTGGAGCAACGGATAGTTTCTACCATCTCTCCTTCGCTGAAGACCGATAGTTTGGCCGATGTGTTTCCTATGTCGATGATTAAATTCACGCTATAATTGCTTTCACTTTGCAAAGTAACGCAAAAAAAGAATAGGAAGGGTAATAAATTCGATAAAATATGCTGAATTTATTCTATTTTAGGTGTATTTTTGCACCCGAATGGGCGAAATCCCATCCTTTGATATTATATAATTAATGTATATGAGGACTCTGTTGTTGCTCTTTCTGTTTCTTGGAATGTTGCCGGTGCGTGCTGCTTCGGCGGACGATGTGCGTGTCAGTTTGCTGACGTGTGCTCCAGGTACCGAAATCTATGCCTTGTTTGGCCATACGGCCATTCGTTATGAAAATCCTTCCAAACAACAGGATTGGGTTTTCAATTATGGTATGTTCAATTTCCGTGAACCGAATTTTGTGATGAGGTTTGTGAAGGGGGAGACGGATTATCAGTTGGGAGTTGTTCCATTCAAGCATTTTGAGATGGAATATGCCATGCGTGGTTCGTCTGTCTATCAACAGGTGCTGAACTTGACTTCGGAGGAAAAGGCGGAATTGTTCCGTTTGTTGGAAGAAAACTATCATCCTTCGAACCGGGTGTATCGTTATAATTATTTTTATGATAATTGTACAACCCGTGCCCGCGATAAGATAGAGCAATGCATTACGGGGAGGGTTGTCTATCCGGACAATCCGGAAGCGGTGACTTACCGGAGCATTATCCATGAATTTACGGAGGATAGCGAATGGAGTGAGTTGGGCATTGATTTAT
This sequence comes from Bacteroidaceae bacterium, assembly GCA_017416735.1. Taxonomy (GTDB): domain Bacteria; phylum Bacteroidota; class Bacteroidia; order Bacteroidales; family Bacteroidaceae; genus Phocaeicola. The sequence continues at coordinate 16,358 of JAFQBF010000059.1, forward strand.
GCCTCGGTGCGGATGCCGACAAACGTGCAGGCGTTCGTGAACAAATGTATTCGCCTTTTTATATGAAGGCCTTCGCGAATGGCGCCATGATTCATCGGGAGGATACGATTGTCCCCTTGGTGAAGGAAGAGTTCAAGGTGGTGAATGCCGTTCGTGAAGAAGAAGCAGGTTTCCCGTTGTCGCCGATGACCTGTTCTTTGCTATTGATGGGTATCGGTTTGGGCATTGTAGTATGGGGAGTTCGGAAGGGGCAGATTCCTTGGTTATGGGATGCTGCCTTGTTCGGAGCTCAAGGTATAGGAGGCATTGTCATAGCTTTTCTATTCTTTTTCTCAGTGCATCCTACGGTAGGTTCCAATTGGATGGTTGTTTTGTTTAATCCTATCCCTCTATTGTATTTGCCTGTGATGATTTACAAGGCTTTGAAAAGGGAAAAAGACCTTTATCACGGAATAAATGCGGCGTGTTTAACATCTTTTATGATATTAATGCCGTTTTTACCGCAAGAATTTAATCCAACGGTGTTACCTTTGGCGCTGATTTTGTTGTTCACTTCTATAGGACACCTTTATTTATATAGAAAGCACTCATGAAAGGACGGATATTGACATCTCTTTTGGCAATGATGGCTTTGGCCAGTTTGCAGGCACAAGAAGTCCCTGCCGTGCCGAAGTTAGTCGTTGGTTTGACCATCGACCAGCTTCGCCTGGATTATGTCGAGGCATTTTCGTCCATGTATGGAGACCGTGGTTTCAAGCGTCTTTGGAAGGAAGGTCGTGTGTATCGGAATGCGGAGTACGATTTCGTCAACGTGGACAGGTCTTCTGCGGTAGCGGCTATCCAGACGGGCGCAATGCCCAAAGTCAATGGTATAGTGGGCAATGGTTGGCTGGATCGCTCTACGTTGCAGGTTGTCAATTGTGTAGATGACAACCGGTATATGGGTAATTATACTTCCGAATCCACTTCGCCTTTCCGCTTGCAAGTCTCGACTCTTTCGGATGAGTTGATGATAGCTACCCAGGGTGTGGCCGAAGTTTATTCCATTGCACCCACACGCGAAATGGCTGTTTTGTCGGCTGGTCACGCATCCAAAGGAGCTTTTTGGATAAACGATGATACCGGCAAGTGGAGTGGTACTACTTATTTTGAGAATTTCCCAACTTGGGTATCTACCTACAACGACCGCCAGGGGCTTGATTTCCGTATCGGGGAGTTGGTGTGGGGACCTTATCTCCCTGTTACATCCTATAAGTATCTGACGACAGAAACCAAACAAGTTACGTTCAAGCATAAGTTCGATGATGAACGACGCAACAAGTATCGGAAGTTCAAGACAAGCCCGTATGCCAACGATGAAGTGAACCGATTGGTAAATGCTTGTTTGAATGCAACTTCCATAGGAAAGGATTTTGTGCCCGACTTGTTGAACTTGTCTTATTATGCAGGCAATTATGACCACAAGCCGGCTGCTGAATATCCCTTGGAGATGCAGGATACCTACGTGCGATTGGATGCTGCCTTGGCTGAATTGTTGGATATTATCGACCGGAAAGTAGGCTTGGGAAGTACATTGTTCTTCTTGACATCAACGGGCTATTCGGATCCTGAACCGATTGACCCGCCACAATATCGCATCCCGACAGGAGAGTTTCATGTAAAGCGTTGTGCCGCTTTGTTGAATATGTTCTTGGCTGCAATTTATGGCGAAGGACAATATGTAGAGGCGCATCATGAACAGGAAATCTATCTGAATCACAAGCTGATAGAAGAAAAACATTTGAACTTGTCCGAGATTTTGGACCGTTCGTCCGAGTTCTTGCTTCAATTCAGTGGGGTGAAAGATGTGTATTCTTCCCAACGCTTGATGTTGGGGTCTTGGACACCGGAATTGGACAAGGTGAAGAACCGTTATCATTCCACTTGTTCAGGCGACCTTTGGATTGAGGTTTTGCCAGGATGGACTATTGTCCGTGACCATTCGTTGGATACTAAGGTCGTACGCAATGTATATTCTTCTGCACCATTAGTCTTTATGGGATGGGATGTCCGTCCGGAAATCATACATACCCCTGTAAAAGTTGGTCACATAGCACCGACATTGACACATTTTATGCGCATTCGGGCTCCGAATGCATCGTCATTACCTCCTTTATCGGATATCCGGAAGTAAAAATCGGGATAGAAGTGCAAATAAATCAGCATTTTATTGTAACTTTGCACGCTCAAATAACTTTTAGAAATAATAAAAACATAAAATATACAATGGGATTTAATGAATTTATCGGGAAATTGTTCGGTAATAAGGCCACTCGCGACATGAAGGAAATCAAGCCGTGGGTTGATAAGGTAAAGGCCATATATCCGGAAATTTCCAAGCTGAGCAACGACGAACTTCGTGCTCGTACAGAAGAGTTGAAGAAGTACATCAAGGCATCGGCTGTTGAAGAACAAAAGAAGATTGAAGAACTGAAGGCTACTATCGAAGTTACAGAAATTGAACTTCGTGAACCTATCTTCGCACAAATTGATAAGCTGGAAAAAGAAGTTCTTGAAAAATACGAAAAGGCTTTGGATGAAGTACATCCTCAGGCTTTTGCTATTGTAAAGGATACAGCACGCCGTTTTACGGAAAATGAAGAGATTGTAGTGACCGCTACTGAGTTCGACCGCTTGTTGGCTGCTCAGGGTAAGGATTTTGTCCGTATCGAAGACGACAAAGCCATTTGGAAGAACCATTGGATGGCCGGTGGTAACGATATGCAATGGGCTATGGTTCACTATGATGTACAACTTTTCGGTGGTACCGTACTTCATAAAGGTAAGATTGCCGAAATGGCGACAGGTGAAGGTAAGACCTTGGTGGCTACCTTGCCGGTGTTCTTGAATGCCTTGACCGGAAATGGGGTTCACGTAGTAACTGTGAACGACTACTTGGCCAAGCGTGACTCGGAATGGATGGGGCCGCTCTATCAGTTCCACGGCTTGAGCGTGGATTGTATCGACAAGCACCAACCGAACTCGGATGCACGTCGTCGCGCTTATATGGCGGATATTACTTTCGGTACCAACAATGAATTCGGTTTCGACTACTTGCGTGACAATATGGCTACAAGTCCGAAGGATTTGGTACAGCGCAAGCATAACTATGCCATCGTCGATGAAGTTGACTCCGTATTGATTGACGATGCCCGTACTCCGTTGATTATTTCTGGTCCGGTACCTAAGGGTGAAGACCAGTTGTTCGAGCAACTCCGTCCGTTGGTGGAACGTTTGGTGGAAGTGCAGCGTAAGCTTGCTACCCAATACCTGACTGAGGCCAAGCGCTTGATTGCATCGGAAAACCAGGAAGAGGTGAATGCCGGTTTCCTTTCTTTGTTCCGTAGCCACAAGGCATTGCCGAAGAACAAGGCCCTTATCAAGTTCTTAAGTGAACCGGGTATCAAGGCAGGTATGCTCAAGACCGAAGAAATCTATATGGAGCAGAACAACAAGCGTATGCCGGAAGCGGTAGAGCCGTTGTACTTCGTTATCGATGAAAAGATGAAGAGTGTAGATTTGACCGACAAGGGTATCGAACTCATCACCGGCAATGCTGCCGACCCGACTCTCTTCGTGTTGCCTGACATCGCAGCCCAGTTGTCTGAATTGGAAAACATGGGCTTGGGCGAAGAAGAAAAGTTGGCAAAGAAGGACGAACTCCTCACCAACTATGCCATCAAGTCGGAACGTGTTCATACCATCAACCAGCTCTTGAAGGCTTACACCATGTTCGAAAAGGATACCGACTATGTGGTATTGGACGGACAGGTGAAGATTGTCGATGAACAGACGGGGCGTATTATGGACGGACGTCGTTGGAGCGACGGTTTGCACCAGGCAGTGGAAGCCAAGGAGCGCGTGAAGATTGAAGCGGCTACCCAGACATTCGCTACCATCACTTTGCAGAACTATTTCCGTATGTACCACAAGCTTTCGGGTATGACCGGTACGGCCGAAACAGAAGCAGGCGAATTTTGGGACATCTATAAGTTGGATGTAGTGGTTATCCCGACCAACCGTCCGATTGCCCGTAAGGATATGAACGACCGCGTTTACAAGACCAAGCGCGAAAAGTATAAAGCAGTCATCGAAGAAATCGAGAAGATGGTAGAAGCCGGACGTCCTGTCCTGGTAGGTACTACTTCGGTTGAAATCTCAGAAATGCTGAGCAAGATGCTTTCTTTGAGAAAGATTGAGCACAACGTGTTGAATGCAAAGCTTCACCAGAAGGAAGCCGACATCGTGGCCCGTGCTGGTCAGAAGAGTATCGTGACCATTGCTACCAATATGGCGGGTCGTGGTACCGACATCAAGTTGAGCGACGAAGTGAAGGCAGCCGGTGGTTTGGCCATCATTGGTACCGAACGTCACGAATCCCGTCGTGTGGACCGTCAGTTGCGTGGTCGTGCCGGTCGTCAGGGTGACGTGGGTTCTTCCGTATTCTTCGTGTCGTTGGAAGACGACTTGATGCGTCTCTTCTCTTCCGACCGCATTGCTACTGTTATGGACAAGCTCGGTTTCAAGGAAGGCGAAATGATTGAGCACAAGATGATTTCCAACTCCATCGAACGTGCACAGAAGAAGGTGGAAGAAAACAACTTCGGTATCCGTAAGCGTTTGTTGGAATACGATGACGTGATGAACAAGCAGCGTACGGTCATTTATACCAAGCGTCGTCATGCTTTGATGGGTGAACGTATCGGTATGGACATCGTGAACATGATTTGGGATCGTTGTGCGTATGCCGTTGAATTGGGTGATTACGAAAACGTGAAGATGGAAATGTTCCAGACTTTGGCAATGGAAATTCCTTTCACGGAAGAAGAATTCAATGCTACCAAGCAGGAAGATTTGATTGAAAAAGCCTTCGAAGCAGCTATGGCTAACTTCAAGCGCAAGACAGAACGCATTGCGATGATTGCCAATCCGGTTATCAAGCAGGTGTATGAGGCTCAAGGCCACATGTACGAAAACATCATGATTCCTATCACCGATGGCAAGCGTATGTACAACATTCCGGTGAATCTGAAGGCTGCTTACGAAACCGAAGGAAAGGAAATCGTGAAGTCGTTCGAAAAGGCTATCCTTCTTCATACCATCGACGAAGGTTGGAAGGAAAACCTCCGCGAACTCGATGAATTGAAGCACTCTGTACAGAATGCCAGCTACGAACAGAAAGACCCGTTGTTGATTTTTAAGCTGGAATCCGTGAAGTTGTTCGACAATATGGTGAACAAGATCAACAACCAGACCATTTCGGTATTGATGCGTGGACAAATTCCTGTGCCCGATCCTGAACAAGTGCAAGTGCGCCAGGCTGCTCCTGAAATGCCGGCACCACGTCAGCAATATCAGGAAACCAAACAGGATTTGAGCGACCCGAACCAACAGGCTGCAGCCAATCGTGATACCCGCGAAAAGCAGAGACCGGAACCGATTCGTGTGCAGAAGACTCCGGGACGTAATGACCCATGTCCTTGCGGTAGTGGCAAGAAGTTCAAGAACTGCCATGGTCGTGGTATGTAATAAGATGCTTATTGAATAAATTTATAAGGTGTCATTCAGAGCGAAGCGAAGAATCTCGATAACTCACTTCGTTCGGGATGACACTTTTGTTTTAAAACGATAGATGTATATGAAGAAGTTCTTTTGGATGGTATGTATGTTCCCTTTATTGCAGGCTTGTACAACCATCCAGACTATCTCTTTCGACCGCTTGCAGGCTGCCGATTTCAATTTTCCCGAGCAGATACAAAGTGTTGGGGTTGTAAATTGCATGCCGTTGGTAGAAGTCGATTCATTGGGAACGAAACATTCTTCCGGCTTGTTGGAGGGTGATGGGAAAATATCAACGGAAACATTGGCCCAAGAGATTGCTGCAACGAATTATTTTGACCGGGTTGTGATTTGCGATTCAGCACTCTGGAAGCATCCGCTCCCCATGGAAGGCTATTTGGCAAGTTCTGTAGTGGATAGTTTGCTGCAAGCCTTGGATGTAGACATTTTGTTGGCGATGGAACGTGTACATATTCAGTTGGCGGATGGAGCGATGATAATCCCAGGACTGATGGCTACTATCCCGGCAGTTGATGGTGTGGTTACTCCTGTGTTGCGTAGTTATGTGTCGGGGCGCGAAGTGCCACTCTTTACATATACTAAATCCGATACGCTTTGTTGGGAGAAAACATCTTCGTTGAATCTGGGGCAGATTGTCAAGGAGGCTTCGGAGTATGCAGCTACTATGCCCATGCAAAGTCTCTTGCCTCATTGGGTAGAGACGGAACGTGTCTATTTTGATGGAGGAAATGTGGAAATGCGCGATGCCGGAGTCTGTCTTCGTGAGAACGATTGGGATGATGCTGCCGATTTGTGGAAACAAGTTTATGAATCAAAGAAAGGTAAGGCCAAGATGCGCGCAGCCTTTAATTTGGCACTCTATTCTGAAATGCAGAATGATTATCAGCAGGCGGTGAAGTATCTGGAGGATGCCTTGATGTGCGTAGGTGAAGAATCACCTGAAGGAAGCTTGATTCGTCTTTATCGCCAACAACTGGAGATTTATTTTAAGGAAAACCAGCGCCTTCAGATACAAATGAAGCGATTTGAATGATAAAAATGCACGATTAGTATTGCTTGATTTGATTTTTTTGTATATTTGAGCCAACTTTAAAATCCAGATTAATATGAAACTTGGCGCACAATCGCATATATCCATCGTTTCTGCCGTTAAGAAGGCATTGACCAAATACTCTTCCAAGAATGGGATAAGTGAAATTACGGACATTTACATGCAACCCGATCCGTTGTCGGGAAACTTGCTTGTTTGTAACGATGACGAAGAACAATTGATTATAGTTTCGGTTCCCGAATGGGTTGAGGCTAATCCTGAGAACTTTATGGCGGATGCTGAAATGGCTTTACGTAAGGTCTTGAATCAGCTGCGTGAGGAAGGGTTCCTGAATACGCTGAAAATCCTGAAACCTTATTCATTCGTTTTGGTGGATGATGAAAAGGAAACGGTTGCCGACTTGATGCTGGTGGATGAAGAGGAGACGATGTTCTTGAATGACGAACTCTTGAAGGGCTTGGATGAAGAACTGGATGCTTTCTTGAAAGATTTGTTGGAAAAATAAATAAATAAAAAAAAGGAACCTCTTATCGGGTTCCTTTTTTTATGAATCTTATTTCTTCAGAGCAGCGATGCTTTCCTTCAGTGAAGCAATCTTGCTTTCGGCATCGGCCTGTTTCTTACGTTCTATTTCGATAACAGGGGCAGGAGCCTTGCTCACGAACTTTTCGTTGCTGAGCTTCTTCAATACACTCTGAAGGAAACCTTCGTTGTATTTCAAGTCAGCTTCCAGCTTCTTGAGTTCTTCTTCTACATTGATGAGGTTGCCGAGTGGCACTGCATATTCAGTAGTACCTACCATGAACGAAGCCGAACCTTCTGCCTTGTTTTCCACGCTTTCGACAGCTGTCAGGTTGCAAAGCTTGCTGATAACGGCATTGAAGGCTGCTACCGGGCTTTCGCCTACCACTTGAAGTGACAAAGCTTCCTTCTGGGCGATGTTCTTCTGCAAACGGATGGTACGGATGCCGCCAATGACTTCCTTCACGGCTTCGAACTGCTTCACGATGTCTTCGTTGCATACCTTATTAATATCGAGGGTCTGAACCATGAGGCTTTCACCTTCCTTGCGGTCGTAGATGTGTTGCCACAATTCTTCGGTGATGAACGGCATGAACGGATGGAGCAACTTCAAGAGGCTGTCGAAGAAGCTCAACGTCTTTTCGTAAGTCACCTTGTCCATCGGTTGAGCCTTGCCGTCGATGTATGCCGGCTTCACCATTTCCAGGTACCAGCTGGAGAATTCGTCCCAGAAGAGCTTATATACGGCCATGAGGGCTTCGCTCAAGCGATACTTGCTGAAGAGGTCGTCCACTTCGGCAGCAGTCTTGGCAAGCATGGATTCGAACCATTCGGTTGCGAGGGCTGCATATTCCGGTTGTGCGATGTCGGCTACTTCCCAACCCTTCACGAGACGGAAGGCATTCCAAATCTTGTTGTTGAAGTTACGTCCTTGTTCGCAAAGAGCATCGTCGAAGAGGATGTCGTTACCGGCAGGAGCCGAGAGCATCATACCCATACGCACACCATCGGCACCGAAGCGGTCAATCAAATCCAATGGGTCAGGAGAGTTGCCGAGTGACTTCGACATCTTGCGGCCAATCTTGTCGCGAACGATACCGGTGAAATACACGTTCTTGAACGGCATGTCGCCCAAGTATTCGTAACCGGCCATAATCATACGGGCTACCCAGAAGAAGATGATGTCCGGACCTGTCACCAAGTCGCTGGTAGGGTAGTAGTACTTGATTTCTTCGTTGCCCGGGTTGTTGATACCATCGAACAAGGAGATCGGCCACAACCAAGAAGAGAACCAAGTGTCGAGGCAGTCTTCATCCTGACGGAGGTCTTCCACCTTCAAGTCCTTGTTGCCTGTCTTTTCGATTGCCTTAGCCAAGGCTTCTTCGGCAGTAGCAGCTACCACGAAACCACCTTCCGGCAAGTAGTAAGCCGGGATACGGTGACCCCACCACAACTGACGGCTGATACACCAGTCCTTGATGTTTTCCAACCAGTTACGGTAAGTGTTCTTATATTTAGCCGGGTAGAACTTTAATTCGTCGTTCATCACCGGTGGAAGTGCCATGTCTGCAAAGTGTTGCATCTTCAGGAACCACTGCATGGAGAGCTTCGGTTCGATAGCTACGCCGGTACGTTCCGAGCAACCTACCTTATTGGTATAAGCTTCCACCTTTTCGAGGAGGTCGGCAGCAGCCAAGTCCTGTTCAATCTGCTTACGCACGTCGAAACGGTCCATGCCTACATAGAGGCCGGCTTCTTCGCTGAGAGTTCCGTTGTCATTGAAGATGTCGATGCTCGGCAGGTTGTATTTTTCACCCAACATGTAGTCGTTCACGTCGTGAGCCGGAGTCACCTTCAAGCAACCGGTACCGAATTCGATATCCACATAGTCGTCTTCAATCACCGGAATCGAGCGGCCTACCAACGGCACGATGACACGCTTGCCCTTCAACCATTCGTTCTTCGGGTCGTTCGGATTGATACACATGGCTGTATCGCCCATGATGGTTTCCGGACGGGTGGTAGCTACCACGGCATAACGGCCTTCGGCATCGCCTTCCACCTTGTAGCGGAGGTAATAGAGCTTGCTATGTTCTTCCTTGTAGATGACTTCTTCATCCGAAAGGGCGGTGAGAGCCTTCGGGTCCCAGTTCACCATACGCACACCGCGATAGATGAGGCCTTTATCGTAAAGGTCGCAGAATACCTTGATGACGCTTTCGCTACGTTCTTCGTCCATGGTGAAGGCAGTGCGGTCCCAGTCGCACGATGCACCGAGCTTGCGGAGCTGCTTCAGGATGATGCCTCCGTGTTCGTCTGTCCACTCCCAAGCATGCTTCAAGAACTCCTCACGAGTCAGGTCAGTCTTCTTGATGCCCTGTTGAGCCAGCTTGTTCACCACCTTGGCTTCGGTAGCGATGGAAGCGTGGTCGGTTCCCGGCACCCAGCAGGCGTTCTTGCCTTCCATGCGGGCACGGCGCACCAGGATGTCTTGAATTGTATTGTTGAGCATGTGTCCCATGTGGAGCACACCGGTTACGTTTGGCGGTGGGATGACGACGGTGTACGGTTCACGTCCGTCGGGTTTCGAACTGAAAAGTTTGTTGTCCAGCCAATACTGGTACCATTTTCCCTCCACATCGGCGGGATTGTACTTGCTTGCTAATTCCATGTTCTTTTGATATGTTATATTAATGATTATCACACAATAGGGTGCAAAATTACAAAAACTCTGTGGAATATCTGCTTTCTGACGGCAGAAAAAACAAAAAGCGTTCTTTAATATACTGAAACATAACGAGAGAGGGTATAAGATGCAACATTTTAAAGGATGTTATGCTTGTTTACCCGTTGGTAGAGCTTATCTACCGAACAGCAATCAAGAAAACGATGCAAATACTTTGTTGGAATGAGATATTTATGTATTTTTGGAGTGCAATTCCGAAATTACATAAAATATGAGAAAGAATTATATCACACGAGACATGGAACCCCTGCTTCGGGAAGCTTCCCAGTACTTTTCCGTCATCTGCATTACCGGACCCAGACAATCCGGCAAGAGTACCATCCTTAGAGAGATGTTTCCGCAAGCGGTCGTACATTCATTGAAGGACGTCAATGTCAGAGAGTTTGCATTGAACGACCCCCTTGCCTTCCTAAGCCAAACACGGGAAGTGATGTTCATTGACGAAGCTCAGAAAGTATCCCAACTGTTCGAATACATACAGGGAATCGTGGATAATGACCCCGACCGCAAGTTCCTTCTTTCCGGCAGTTCCAATTTCGAGTTGATGAGCGGATTGTCCGAATCACTGGCAGGCCGTGCCGGTGTGTTCGAGCTGATGCCCATGTCGCTCAGGGAAACACGCGAGAAATCATCGGCCAAGACGCTTGACGACTTCCTTTACGAGGGTCTGTTTCCTGCCATCTGTGCCAAGAAAAACATAGCCAAGCTGTTCTACCCATCGTATGTAAAGACGTATTTGGAGAAAGATGTCAGAGACTTGCTCAAAATAAAGGACATCATGCTCTTCCTGAAATTCATGAAACTCTGTTCCACTCGGGTAGGCTCTGTGTTCAATGCATCCGAGCTGGCCAACGAAGTAGGTGTTGACAGCAAGACCATCACGTCTTGGCTCTCTGTGCTGACAGCCTCCTATGTGATATACCTCCTTCCGCCCTACTACGAGAACATCTCCAAGCGACTGGTCAAAAGCCCGAAACTTTACTTCTGCGACCCGGGCCTTGCCTGCTATCTGCTCGACATCGAGAGCCCTCGCCAACTGGCAAGGGACAAGATGCGGGGAAATATCTTCGAAAATTTCGTGGTGATGGAAGCCGTGAAGCACCGGATGAACCAAGGGAAGGAAGGCGGCGTATTCTTCTACCGCGACTCCAACGGAAACGAAGTGGACATCCTCATCAAGGAAGAGGGCGAAATCACGGCGCTGGAAGTCAAGTCGTCCATGACATACAACAAGGAGTTCGAAGCTGTGCTAAAAAAACTACCGGAATGGATTAAGACTCCCGTCAGGAGAAAAGCTGTGGTATATTCCGGTGATTTTGAAAACAATGCCGGCGACATCGAAATCATCAACTATAAGCATCTGGATTTCTGAACATCCGAGGACGATTTTGTTGTTCTTGTTATGCTTTGGAATATGAGACCCGTTGTTTTTTATTCATCGATACTCTGAAACGACCAATTGTTAAAATATGTAAATGGGGGGGGGGGGTAAAATGCCCCCTCCCTATTTGAATTTATTAGGAATTATTATATTTTTGCTTTCTGAACTGACGTTAATGACTATTTAATTACAGGAAAAGGTAGAGAATGAGAACTATCGTGTTTATAGGGATGTTGTTCTGGGCACTATGTTCGTTTTCACAAGTTGCATCAGATACGGTTAGAACTTCTTTCCAACGAAGCTCAGAAGATGCTCCCTTATCCCAATTCGAAGCCTGGGTAGTCAAGTCCAACCTTCTTTACGACGCTCTGTTATCTCCCTCCATCGAAGCTGAATACCGTTTTGCTCCCCGTTGGTCCGCCCACGTGGACTTTTCCATCGCCTGGTGGAGCAACAAAAGCAAGCATAAGTATTATCAACTTGTCCAATTAAGTCCCGAAGCCCGTTATTGGTTGAATGACAGGCAGTATTGGAAAGGACACTACATCGGTGCCTTTGTGGGTGCCGGTCATTACGACTTGTCCAAAGGCAAGGACGGCTATAAGGGCGAATTTATGATGGCAGGGCTGAGCTATGGCTATATGTTCCCCATCGGACGATGCCTGTCGCTCGATGCCGGCATTGGTGTGGGCTATCTGAATACGGAATACGAAGAATACCTTCCCATTGAAGGTCACTATGTCTATCAGCAGAAGAGCCGTACCGGCTATTTGGGTCCTGTCAAGGCCCGCTTGTCGTTGGTATGGCACTTTGGACGTAGCTTGGCGAAAGGAGGAAGCAAATGATGCGCAGGGCATTGTGGCTGGCGGTTGTGTGGGTGATGTTGTTGAGCGGATGCCGCAAGGAGCTATGTTACGACCACGAACACCACACCGAGCGCGTGGAGTATATGCTGGCCTTGTCGTACGACATCGAGTGGGAATACAACTTGGAGAGCCACATCGAGTGGGAACAATATTGGAACGAGGACTTTGGCATCACTTACGACTCCATCCGTCCGCAGAAGCCGGAAGGTGTACGCGTACATATATACAATGAAGACGACCAGTCGGAGATTGTCCGCAACATCGATGAAGAAGGGGCAACCATCCACTTCACGGAAGAAGGACATTATGCGGTGCTGTTGCACAACAACGATACGGAATACATCGTGTACGAAGGGATGAACTCCTTTGCTTCGGCTTACGCAACGACCCGTGGGGTGACACGCTCCACTTATTTGGGTAATACCTTTATGGACAGCAAGGGTGAAAGCGATGAAACTACGGTGAATCCGCCCGATATGCTGTTCGGCGCTTATCTCGATTCCATCTGGGTGGAGAAATCCACCGAGGTCGATACGCTGAGCGTGACGCTCCATCCGTTGGTGTTTACTTACTTGGTGCGATACGAGATAGCGGAAGGAGCCGAGTATGTGGCCTTGGCACGCGGTGCTTTGGCAGGGATGGCAAAAGGCGTGAACTTGGGCAACGGACACACCTCGGCCGAAGAGGCTACGGTGCTGTACGATGCCACGGTGACCGATTTTGGGGCACAGGCGTTGGTGAAATCGTTCGGTGTGCCGGATTATCCGAATCCCAACTATTCGCGTAACCCGCGGACCTACGGATTGAACTTGGAAGTCCGCCTGCAGGATGGCAGCTACCAGCAGTTCGACTTCGATGTGACCGACCAAGTGGAGAAACAGCCGCATGGCGGGGTAATCGTGGTGAAGGACATCAAGATAGAAGCGCCGACTGGAAGTGGCGGCGGATTCGATATTGGTGTAGAAGGATGGGGTGATGCCATCGACATCCCTTTACCGTTGTAGAGGATGTGTTATCCTGTAGAGGAGCGAAGGATATGAATACATAAGGAAGAGAAAAACGTTCTTTGATATACTGAAACATAACGAGAGGAGTGTAGGATACAACATTTTAAGAATAGATTATTTGTTTCTAAAAAGAAATGTGTATCTTTGTACTTGATGAGTAAGATTCTTTATATAAAATAAAAGCGTATGTCGGATAAAGAAGTAAAAGAATTTATGGAAAAGCTGGACGCCGGTTTAAAATTGGCTGAAAAACGGATGTTGCAAGAAAAAGCATTACGTGGTGAATCTGTAATAGTCTATACGGAAGGAAAAGGAATTGAGCATATTCCTGCAAGTAGGGTTATTTCGAGTAATGCTTTGCTCCAAAATTAAGAAATTACTGTTATCAATCTCTCGTCCCCACAATCCAATATTTAAGGATTTGTGGGGACGATTTTATTTCTCTTATTATGTTTTGGTAATATTGTCATCCAGAGCGAAGCGAAGGATCTCGGGAACATTAGCTTCCCCCCTCGTGTCATCCTGAACGGAGTGAAGTATCTGAGAACATAAGGAAGAGTAAAGAAAAAATAAATATAAGTTTAACTAATAAAATACTACAATTATGAAAAAGACATTATGGATGCTTGGAGTGGCTGTAGCAGCCTTGACAAGTTGTACGCAAAGTGAAGTGGTGGATATACCTGAAAGCAGAATAATTCAGTTTGATACATTTGTAGGAAAGAGTACGAGAGCGGCTATACCTATCAACCAGTATCAAGATAATAATCAGTATGATACAGAGACTCCTCCCAAGAGTAATTTATATCAATTCTGGGTATTTGGGACGCAAAGTGATATGAATGTATTGAAGTTTGATGGTACGGATGAAAAAGCAAAAGTATATTTTCATAAGGCAAACAATACTTTCCTTTATGATAATCATTTGACTTGGAAATTTGGTGAAACCTATAATTTTGCGGCTTATTCTAATGGAAATAAACCATTGGTAGAAAATGCCGAATATGATACGCCCGTAACAACTCCACCTGCAGCAGTAACATTTGAAGATTTAATAGCTGATAATGTGATTTATGGTAGTAAACTTTTCTTTGATGATTATACAGTAGGTGATATGGATTTGTTGGCTGCTATAACTACTACAACAACACTTCCACAAAATGCTTCTTCTGTAAGTTCTGTGCCGTTGTATTTTGAACATATGTTGGCTCTTGTTAATATCAGATTAGAGAATAATACGGAAGATTTGCATATGCAGATTGATGATATGACGTTTAATGCCATAACGAAGGATGACTGTTCATATATGATAAATGTGGCGAACACAAATGCAACAAAAGAGACCAGAACAATCGTATGGGAAAATATGAATTCACAGTATGGAGATAATAATGCGAATGATAGAGTGACAAATGGTACTTATGAATTTATGGGAACAGCTAAAGGAATACAAATGTCTAATAATCTATCTACAAGCCCAGATGATTATTTAGCACCAGGTCAGGCTTTGGAATTGACTTATTTTGTGATTCCTCAAAATAATCAAAATATAAAAGACATCACTTTGACTACTCAGTCATATCATCGAACAGAAACAGATAATGGGAATGGAGGACAAATTTATACATATGAATTGTCAAATAATACTGGTCAAGTAAAGACTCATAAAGTGTCATTGGCAGTGCCTAATCAAGGTCATACCTCTTGGCAGCCAGGATATAGATATAGTTATACCGGTTCATTGAGTGGAAATGCACATTTTATTCATTTTGAAGTAAAGAGTGTGACTGACTGGAGTGCTAATAATACTGAAGTTAATGGTTCGGTTGTAACCGAGTAGTTTGTTATGAAACTGTATAATGAGATGTCGAAAACAATCTTATATTGCAAAATTCTTATCGTGATTGGACTTTTGTTTTCGTGCTCTGAAAGTAGTCAGGAAGAATTAGTCCCCGAAGTGGAAATCCGCTTCGGGGCAGCTATAGCTGATTCTCGTTCTCTCATCGAAGAGCCTGCCTCTATGGGACGTTTTTCGGTATGGGCGTGGCGTAAGCATCAGACAGCTACAACAAAAAATCAAGTGTTCGATGAAGAGGTTATAACATACGATGCAAATATATCTTCTTGGACGTACGAATATCCCCGTACTTGGCATCTGAACAACACTTACAACTTCTACGCCCTCTATCCCGACACCATCACCGATGCAAGTTACAACGAAAACGGAAAACTCACCATTCCACGTTTGGATATTCGGCAAACCGATGAATACAATCATACAAAGGTGGTCGATTTAATGAAAGCCACTCAATATGTGGAGGTAGGAATGAATCCTCCCGAAGCGGTGAATCTGACCTTTACCCATATGCTGACCAATGTAAACATCGATTTGAAGATGCATCAAGCGAACGGGGAAGCGGGTGATGTGATGGAAGTGACATACGTTCTTTTAAATGGGATGAACAATGTAGGCTCTATGCAGAATGATGTATGGAACCTTTCAGAACCATCCTACTTTTGGGATAGATTGAATACACCGAAACAATTGAGTGTCGATGCCCAACCTTGTTTCAGCAATGTATTGATGATTCCTCAGACCATTGCTGAAAATCAGGTGATGCTCTATGTGCTTTATAGCTATCAGCAGGAGGGAGGTGAACCGATGACTAAATTGCTGGAAACCTATTTGCCGGCAGGAGAATGGAAGGCAGGAGAGAAAATAGTTTATACAGGTACGATACAGGTAGATAACAGCATTGTGTTCGATACGCCCCAAGTGGAATCGTGGGGAACCGAACAGGTGGGGGGAACCATCATTATACAATAAGAATGGAGATGTGGATGAAATATGGAATAAGATGTTTGTTGATGGCTTTCGTAGTAACAAGCTGTCAACAAGACGAAACGGTAGAGCCTCCTTTAGACCCTACCGAAGACTACATTTTTTTCAACACCGAAGTGGCAAGTCGTGGCGAACTGGTGACCGAAATGACCGGACGTAACTTTGGTGTGATGGGATACGAATACACAGGCGATTGGAATACAGTAAAAGTGCAGGCCAAACCCAATTTGTTCAATGCTCAGACCATCGAGTGGAATGAGGAATCGGGCGTGCATCAGTACACTCCTCCTCTGAAAACTTGGAAGCCCGGGTACAAATATACATTTTTTGGCTACTACCCGGAAGGACTTACGGTAAGTGGAAGCGAAGTGGAAGGTGTTCCTTATCTGACCTACACCTTGCCCGATACACCGGCCGATATGAAGGATGTGATGACGACCGTAGTCTATGATACCGACAACTCGGCTTCCAATTCTGTAGGGCTGACATTCCAACATCGGTTGGTGGCGATGAATGTACAGGCCCGTAACTTCAATACTCCCTATAACGGAAATCCGGTATATATCAAGTTGACGGATGTAAGCATTACTTATACCAATTTAAAATATGATAAAGTAACCCTTCCGATGGACGCTTCGTTACCCGTTGCCCGTACAGAAGCGACTAATCAAACCAAAGCATATACCATTCTTCAAAATGGAAACTTACTGATTTCTCCTACGGATACCAATACTGGAGAGACAACATCTGTGGAAGTTTCGGCAGGGCAAGAACCACCGACAACCTTAATTTTGATTCCACAAGAAGGTACGGATGAGGCTAACGATTACTTGAAAGGAACTGTGACGTTTACTTTTGACTATGTGGATGCCAATGGGAATAAGATAACGATAGCCGATGTTGCCGAACAGCCAGGAATAAGAACTTTACCTTTCGATTTAGGTAAAAGTATCGTGGCAGGTCGTAAATATGCGTTGCTGATGAACTTTTCGCGGACATCGGTAACCATCGCCATTGTAGAATCGGGTGAATGGACAGACAAAGATATAGATATTGAATTTGAATAGGACGAATATGAAGATAAGGGATTGTATAAAATATGTGGTATGTACGCTTGTGGTGATATGCGTTGTGGCGTGTACAACTGATGAACAAGAATGGGGGTCGGCTAAGGATATGGTGCAGGTGGTAGGACGGGTTACGGCATTCGAAGACCATTCCGTGACTTCGCGTGCCTTGAAGACCAACGAGGAATCCAAAATCAACAATATGAGTCTCTTTATCTTTGAAGAGGGCGGTAATTGTGTCAGTCAGCAATATGTGAATAGTTCACGACCGGTGTTTGTCATTGACCGTAGTAAGTTGACAGGGGCATTGGATAAAACCAAGATTTATATGCTGGCCAACGTGGGAGAGATAGGGAATGTCGATAATCTTGATGCTTTGCAAGCATATACGTGTGAGGTCGGAAATTCGATAGATGTTGTTCCGGAAAATGGTTTCCCGATGATGGGACATATGGATGATGTGAACTTGACGCAAGGAAATACAAATCTGTCTGCTGTGTTGGAGATTCCTTTGACTTGTCTTTATGCCAAGATGGTGTTTAATCTGCAGGTAAATACGTTTCAATCGGTGGTGGGCTATGTGCCTGCTTTCCGCTTGGAAAGCTGGGAAGTACATAATATGCCTAAAACGGTAGCTTTGGCTGAAAGTGAGTTTCCGAATGTGGAGGAATATTATGAAGAGGCTTTCGTTTCGAATGAAAGTACGGGAAGTAATCCGGTGAGCGGTTCCGGTACATTAAGTTTCAGTTTCTATTTGCCGGAACATAAGATAAAAGCCAATACTTGGAACGATTATCCTGCCAATATAACTGATGATGAAAAGCAACGCTTCAAGCCGAAACGTGTAGAGGAAGGAACAAAGCCTACTTTTGTCCGTATCAAGGGGTCGTTTTCCAATCATCAAGGGCATATGCAGAATGTCAGTTACGACATCTATTTAGGATTGGATAATTGGCAGGATTTTAAGGTGCTTCGCAACTATCAATACAATAACCATGTAGTGATTAAGGGGATAACCAATGCATTGGATGGAGAGGAAGGTTCGATTTCTATCGATCATCGGGTGAATGTGGAACGGAGCGAGTTTACTGTGGCCATGGAACGTGAAACGATGCTGGATTGCCACTTCGAGGTTCGTCCGATGCGTGTGACGCTGAACAATGGTGGAAAGGTGGTGGCTAAAGTACGAAGCGGATGCGACTGGATTCGGTTGGAAACCAAGAAAACGGGTGGTACCAATCATTGTGCCAATGGGAAACGGAAGTATTTTACCACTACACTAATGAACGAATTGGGTAATACGGCTGTGGTGACATCGAATGAAGATAATTGTATCTGGGCTTATATTGATGAAAATGTGGATGTGTCGAAAGCACAGGATGGAGTGCGTACGGATACGGTGACATTCAATTATTATGCCGATGTCAATGCAGACGTCAATACGGCTATACCCACTAAAACTGAAACATACACCTTTGCTCAACGCTATCTTTATCCGATTACTGTGACAAGACCTGATGGAAGTACTCATACTTATTACATCGAGTACTACGAAGAATACCTTCACGACTTCGATTCGGAAAATGACTTCAATCAGACGGATGATGAAGGTATGGCGTGGGGATTGGAGAATGTGTGGTTGTCGAATAAATATAAAGCAGCTTATGTAGATCAAACAGGAGGTAATTTCTTGACCTTTTTATTGTCGCTTTTTGGTTGGAATCAAGAAGATTTTATTAATAGTTTAAGTTCTGATGATACAAATTCTTATTATGATTTTTATCTGTCGAGAGACAATCCTTATTCAGACTCGAAAATAAGGGATTATAGTGGACATCAATTTTGTGAGGAAATAGTTACCACGGCAGGTATTAAGAATCAATCATTGACGTTGACTGATTTACCAGAAAGTGCGGTAGAGTATTGTTATAACAAGAATAAGCGAAATCCAGATACAGGTTTAGTTCAAGTTGCACATTGGTATTTACCTGCAATTGACGAAATTGAAGAGATTACGATGGGAGCGTATACAGATTTTGATGTTTTTCAGGAAAATTATTACTGGTCATCGCAACCTGCATATATAAACAATGATTTGTCTATAACAGGAAGTATTGTGTCGGGTACAGGTGAATATAGCTCCGATGATATTAGTCGTGCAAGAGCGACTAAAGTAGTTTATAATGGAAGTAATAGTCAGGAACCATATACCAATGCAGGAAGTGGTACGGAAGGAAAATCTGGAAAGAATGTTGGAAAGGTGGAAAATGTTGGGGGATTTTTTAATCCTAAATATATTATTAATTATACTTACACACCTTATGCTAATCCTGAAATAACTATAGGAGAAGGAAATATGCTACGTACTAAGAAGAACCGTATCCGTGCGGTCTATAAACCATGATTATATGTTGATTTTGTATTCGTAAAATCGGGTCAGGTGGAATCGTTTCTTTTCTATCTAAAATTTGTATGATTTATGGGTGATGCGTATGATTTGTTCTGCAAGACAGGACCTAATATGTTGCGTTATGTTGCACAGATATTACCATCTGTCTTTAGTCGTGGTACTAAATTTGAAAGATGCTGACTGGATTTAATAAATAGGTTTACGACAATCCAACAGATTGAGAATCTGTTTTGAAATAATTATTGTGGGTGTGTCGAAATAGAAACGCTCTGGATGACAAAATGATAGAGCGATTCTGCATTTGCACAGTCCCATCCAAGAAATCCAAACAATCTTTGAATGTGATGCTCATTGCAGTTTTCCCCACGGACACTTTGGGGCCGTGGGGAAATTTTGTATCATCACATCAGCTTGATGCACGAGGTGGTGCCTAAGGTAGTCGCTATTGCCGTGAGTACGGTGATGACGATTTGCTGGATTTTTTGCCAATCTTGTAAATATGTAGCGTTGAAAATCGCTTGCTTGTTAGGAGATTTGAAGAAGATTTTGTTTCTTTGCAAAAAAGATAGCAAAAGATGGCAAAGTTTATCAATCCGTTTACCGATGTCGGTTTCAAGAGAATCTTCGGACAGGAGGTCAGCAAGGACTTGCTGATTGACTTTCTGAATGACCTTCTGGTAGGCGAACGGCAAATCAAGGATATCCAGTTCTTGGATAAGGAGTTGCTCCCGGAATTTGAGGGCGACCGAGGTGTCATTTACGACATTTATTGTACGGCCGAGAATGGAGACCACTTCATTGTGGAAATGCAGAACAAGCAACAGATTAATTTCAAGGAACGCACGTTGTTCTATCTCTCGCATGCCATTACGAGACAAGGTGAGAGGGGAGCGGAATGGATGTTCGACTTGAAGGCGGTGTATGGAGTGTTCTTTATGAATTTCGCATTGAAGGATGCTCCACGGAAATTAAGGACGGACATTGTCTTGGCGGATAGGGAAACTCATGAAACTTTCTCGGACAAACTGCGTTTCATCTTTATTGAATTGCCTTCCTTCAAAAAGACGGAGGAAGAATGTGAGACCGATTTTGAACGTTGGATTTATGTACTTAAAAATATGGATACACTCAGCAGATTACCTTTCAAGGCACGTAAGGCCGTTTTCGAGAAATTGGAACAAATAGTTGATATTGCAGCTCTCTCTAAAGAGGAGCGTATGCGATATGATGAAAGTATCAAGGTGTATAGGGATCATCTTGCGACCATTGCTTATGCCAAAACAGAAGGTAAAGAAGAAGGCCGTGCAGAAGGTCGTGCAGAAGGTCGTGCGGAAGGTCGTGCAGAAGCAATGCTTGATACAGCACGCAACTTATTGGCTAAGGGCTTTGCACCGGATGTCATTGCGGATGTGACAGGATTGTCCATCGATGAAGTTTCTGCCTTGCTGTAGAAAATTGGACTGCAAAATAATGATGTGATGTTCATTACTGTTTTCCCCACGAACGCTTTGGGTTCGTGGGGAATTTTTATTTCTTTCACTATGACTCTCCCTAAATGTACTCAAAACTTTGTTTTCTTTATTTTTCTCTACATCTCTACATTAAATATTGTAATATGCAGATAATCAGCAGGTAAGCTATTGTAAAAAGCGTGTAGAGAATATGTAGAGAACTTTTTCTCTACATAAATATTTTGCCTCTTGCTTAAAAAATAGTAATGTAACTGACACAAATTGTTGAAAACTAATGGTTTGTCTTTTTGTAAAAAAGGTTGACCCCTAATTATCAAACGACATGGTTCAAAAAAGGAATCGCTGTAATTATTCTTCCTCAGAAAAGCATCGACTTTTGAAGGAATTGTTGGAACTTTATTATTTCCATCATCTTGGTTTT
>JAFQBF010000198.1 GCA_017416735.1 Bacteroidaceae bacterium
CCCCACCGTTTTCAGCGTTTTCAGTTTTCAGTAACTGATTTTGCATTTCAACATCGAAGTGCGATAAATATAATATGTAAAGATAATTCATTATTATATTATATATATAATATAATAATAATTCTTTGTGTATTGTTTTACCCTTGTTTTTTCTTACTGAAAACTGAAAACGCTGAAAACGGTGGTGGCTGTTTTTGATGGATGATGTGTTTTCAAAACACCCCATCGTCGATGGCTTTTCGAGGCGACACACCGTTTTCAGTGTTTTCAGTTTTCAGTAGTAAAACACACACACGGTGTAACTGGGGGCACGTCGTAAAGGAGATGACTCCCTGAAACAGGGCGTCATCCCCCTTATATTTTTCGATGAAATGGGCGAAAATGGCTGTTCTTGTCAAAGAATATTTACCCGCAATGGAAGTATTTCTTTACTAATTCCAGCATTTCCTCCTGCTTTCCGTCGATGTCGGCACGCAGTGTGCGGTCGTCATACGAGCGGAGTTTCCGGATGATGCCGTCTATCATGGCGGGGCTGAACACGTGGTGCTGCTCGAACACGGCACGTTGCTTTTCCAGGCACTCGGCCGAGGCATAGCAGCTGTCGGGCAGCTGTGCCAAGTCCTTCAGACGGTCGGCATTTTCCTTCTGGTGGATGTTCACGTTCACGTAAGTCTTTTCAGCGATTTCAAGCGCATTGTCCAGCTCGAAGCCGTAGCGGCAGGCCACGGCAAGTCCGGCGATGAGTTGGTACAGGTCCGCCGAGCCGTCGGGCGAGCGCATCTCCACCGTCTGCTTCTGCGTGGTGTCGTAGTGGCTTTCGCCTTCCAGCGGGTTGGCGGTGCGGCACATATCGGCCTTGGCTGCCCAACCGAGGGGCACACGCACCAGCACCGAGCGGTTGCGGTCGCCCCAGCAGATGTTGGTGGGCGCTTCCTGGTGCGGCACGAGGCGGAAGTACGAGGTGGGGTTGGTGTTGCCGAAAGCGGTAATCGACGGTGCCAGTTCCATCATGCCGGCGATGGCACGGCGCGCTGTGGCCGAGAGCACACCGCCGTCCAGCATCTGGTTCTGTCCGTCCTTCACGATGCGCATGTGGATGTGGAGTCCCGAGCCTGCCTTGCCGGTGGTGATTTTCGGTGCGAAGGTGATGTCGTAGCCCAGCTTGTAGGCCAGGTTGCGGATTATCCACTTGGCTATCATCAGCTGGTCGGCCGCTTCCTCGGCTGCCACGGGCAGGAACTCGATTTCGTTCTGCTCGTAGATGAGGCCGCCGATTGTGAAGTTGCCCACTTCGGAGTGCCCGTACTTGATTTGTCCGCCTGCCTGTGCGATGTAGGCCATGCACTGGGTGCGGAAGTCGTTGAACTTGGCGTAGGGAGCCGATTCGTGGTAGCCCCGTTGGTCGGTGGCGGGGAAGGTGCCGCTATCGGGTGCGATGACGTAGTATTCCAGTTCGCCCATCGCCTGGAACTCCATGCCGGTCACTTCGCGGAAGGCCCGGCAAGCCTTGCGCAGGGTGTGCTCGGGCGAGCTTTCAAGCGGTTCGCCGTCCTTGTTGAAGTAGGAGCAGAGCATCGACAGGGTGGGGATTTCGGCAAAGGGGTCGAGGAACGCGGTGCGGAAGCGGGGGATGACGTAGAGGTCGCTGCTGCCTGCCTCGATGAAGGGGAAGAGCGACGAGCCGTCCACGCGTTCGCCGCAGGTGAGGATGGCGTCCAGATAGGCGGCGCTGTTGATGACGAAGTTCAGTGTCTTCAGTCGTCCGTCGGCGGCGGGGTACATGAAGTTCACCATACGGATGCCGTTTTCACGGATGTATCTCACGATGTCGGCCTTGGTAAATTCGTTGCAAGGCTTCCCTAAGTACGCTACGATGCGGTTGGGGTTGAGTTCGAGTGCTTCATTCATAATTCATAGGTTTAACGTTACTAATGTCCAAAGGTAAGAAAAAGTTTTGGAAATCGGCAATAAAAAAAGGTGAAACTCTCACGAGCTCCACCTTCCTCTAAATAATTTTTAAATTTAAAAAAACTTAAAAAAATAAAATCAAGTTGACGTTGCCTCACGGCAGCTGGTTGTGTTCATTTCTTATTTCAAGCCGCGGTTCTTCAGCAGGGCGTCGATTTGCGGTTCGCGTCCGCGGAAGTTGGTGTACATCACCATACCGTTGTCGATACCGCCCGGTGTGAGGACGTACCTGCGGAACTTGTCGGCCACTTCCTGGTTGAAGATGTCGCCGGTTTCCTTGAAGGCGTCGAATGCGTCGGCATCGAGCACTTCGGCCCACATATAGCTGTAGTAGCCGGCTGTGTAACCGCCGCCCATGGTGTGGCTGAAGTTGGTCATGCGGTAGCGTGGGAAGATTTGCGACGGGATGCCGCGTGCGTTCAGCTTTTCCTGTTCGAAGTCCATCACGTTCAGGTCGGCCGGAACTTCTGTCAGCACGTGCAGGTCCATATCGGCCAGCGAGGCAGCCACGTATTCCACGGTAGCGAAGCCTTGGCCATACTTGGCGCTTTCTTCAATCTTCTTCACGAGCTCCATCGGGATGATTTCGCCCGTTTCGTGATGCTTGGCATATACGTTGAGCACTTCCGGCTCGAAAGCCCAGTGTTCGTTGATTTGTGACGGGAGTTCCACGAAGTCGCGTTCTGTACCTCCGGCACCGTTGTACTGCACGTCGCGGAAGAAGCTGTGGAGTGCGTGGCCGAATTCGTGGAAGAGGGTTTCCACGTTGTCGATAGTCTGCAAGGCAGGTTCGCCGGCAGTCATGTTGCAGGCGTTCACTACGTGAGGAATCACGCGCACGCCGTTTTCGTAGCTCTGTCCGCGGAAGCTGGTACACCAGGCACCGGCACCCTTGCCGTCGCGCGGGAACGGGTCAGCATAGAATACGGCCAATGTAGTGCCGTCCTTGTCAATCACTTCGTAGCACTTGGCAGTGGGTTCGAAAGAAGGAACCTGGTCGGTGATTTCCTTGAAAGTGATGCCGTAAAGCTTGTTGGCCACGTGGAAGATACCTTGATATACGTTGTTGATTTCAAGATACTTGCTGATTTCAGCTTCGTCCACGGCAAACTTGGCCTTCTTGGCCTTGTCCAGATAGTACATATAATCCCATCCGGCAGGCTCGAAGTTCTTGCCTTCCTTCTTGATTTCGGCGCGGATGTCGGCCAATTCTTCCTTAGCCTTCTTCACGGCCGGTTCCCAAACCTGGTCGAGGAGGTTGTAAACAGCTTCCGGAGTCTTTGCCATACGGTCCTTCAACGCCATTTCGGCATAGTTGTTGAAGCCCATCAGCTTGGCCTTCTGCAGGCGCAAGGTCACGATTTTGCGGGAGATTTCCTTGTTGTCGTACTCGTTGCCGGTGTTACCTCTATTATAATAAGCGTTGTACACCTTTTCGCGCAGTTCGCGGTTGTGGCAATACTGGAGCACCGGGTTACAGCTGGGGCGCTGCATATTGAACATGTACTTGCCCGGCTGTCCGTTGGCTTCGGCCATCTTGGCGGCAGCTTCGATGTTGGCTTGTGGCAGGCCGTCGAGTTCTTCCACCTTGTCCACGGTCACGAAAGTCTTGTTGGTCTCGTGAGTCAGGTTCTGGCCGAACTGCAGCTGCAACATAGAGAGCTCCAGGTTCAGCTTTCTCAGTTCTTCCTTCTGCTCGTCGCTCAACAGGGCACCCCCGTCCACAAAGCGGTCGTAGATGTTCTGAAGAACGGTCTTTTCTTCCGCAGTGAGTGTCAGGTTTTCCTTGTTGTTATATACGGCCTTCACCTTGGCAAACAAGGTGGGATTCAAGTAGATGTCATCGTTGTGGGCCGAGAAGATGGGCGACATTTCCTTCTGCAAGGCACGGGTCTCGTCGGTAGCGCTGCCGCTGGAGAGAGGACCGAATGTACCTCTTACTTTTCTCAACAGCACGCCACCCTGGTCGAGCACCTTGATGGTATTTTCGAAAGTCGGTTCCTCGGTACTGTTGATGATGGCTTCGATTTCTGCTTTCTGTTCTTCCAGACCCTTCAACATACCTTCACGGAAGTGGTCGATGGTGATTTCCTCGAACGGGGCGATGCCGAACGGAGCGGTGAAATCGGCGAACAACGGATTGGACGGCTTCTGCTCGCCGCATCCGCAAAGTGCGACACCCATTGCCGCAACTAATAATTGGTTCTTGAACTTCATATTGTTTTTTTGTTATAATTTGATTAGGGATGCAAATATAAGAAATAAAATATTGTAAAAAAAGTGTAAATGTGGATTTTTGTGCCTACTTTTACCGGGCAATAGGAATGGAACGGAAGAAATGAAAGGATTCTGGACACTTTTGATGGGATGTATGCTGGCATTTTGTGACATCTCGGCACAAGAAGGCTTCTCGTGCCAGGCATTGCCGGATGCCGTCTTCATACGGATGCAGGGACGTTCGTATGCAGAGGGGTGCACCACGCCGCTCGAGGACCTCCGCTATCTCACGGTGCTCCATTATAATAAGGATAGGGAAGAACAGCAGGGCGAGCTTGTCTGCCACAAGGACATTGCCGACGACTTGCTGGACATCTTCCGCGAGCTGCACAAGGCGATGTACCCCATCGAGCGGATGGTGCTGGTCGATGAATACGGTGCCGACGACGAGGCTTCGATGCGCGACAACAATACCTCGGCCTTCAACTTCCGCCGCATATCGGGCACGAAAGCCTTGTCCCGACACAGCTGGGGGATGGCCATCGACATCAATCCCCGATACAATCCCTGCATCCGTCGGCGGAAAGGCAAGCAGGTGGTTTCGCCCGACAATGCCGCCGGATACACCGACCGCAGCAAGAAGCATCCCTACAAGATAGAGCGGGGAGACTTGTGCCATCGCCTCTTCAAGGCACACGGATTCACGTGGGGAGGCGATTGGAAGAACTCCAAGGATTACCAGCATTTCGAGAAGAAGTGATTTTTTTTGCCCCTTTTTGCTTTGTCAGCTGAGGAAGAAATTGTAACTTTGTACTCCATATAGGTAAAAAATATATGAGAAAAGGTTTTGATATTGAAAAGTATCTCAGGATACAATCCGAACGCATCAAGGAGCGCATCGCCAAGTTCGGCGACAAGCTGTACCTGGAGTTCGGAGGCAAGCTGTTCGACGACAACCACGCCAGCCGTGTGTTGCCGGGATTCTTGCCCGACACCAAGCTGAGGATGCTCATACAGCTCAGCGATTATGCGGAAATCGTGATGGTCATCAGCGCCAAGGACATCGAAAAGAACAAGATGCGGAGCGACCTCGGCATCACCTACGATGAAGACGTGCTCCGTCTGCGCGGAGAGTTCGAGAAAGTAGGCCTCTATGCAGGAGGAGTGGTCATCACCCACTACAACGGCCAGTCGAGCGCCGATGCCTACCGGGCGCGCCTCGAACGCCTCGGCATCAAGGTATATTATCACTACACCATCGAGGGCTATCCCAACAATGTGGCTTTGATTGATTCGGACGAAGGCTTCGGCAAGAACGATTATGTGGAGACATCCCGCCCGCTGGTCATCGTCACAGCCCCGGGCCCCGGCAGCGGCAAGATGGCCGTGTGTCTGAGCCAGCTCTATCAGGAGAACAAGAAGGGAGTGAAGGCAGGATATGCCAAGTTCGAAACCTTCCCCGTATGGAACCTTCCGCTGAAGCATCCCGTCAATATGGCTTACGAAGCGGCTACTGCCGACCTCAACGATGTGAATATGATTGACCCCTTCCACTTGGAGGCTTACGGAAACATTGCCGTGAACTACAACCGTGACATCGAAATCTTCCCGGTGCTGAATGCCATCTTCGAAGGCATCTATGGCGAAAGCCCATATAAGTCGCCCACGGATATGGGTGTGAATATGATAGGCCATTGTATGAGTGCCGAGGACGTGTGCTGCAGTGCAGCCCGCGAGGAAATCATCCGCAGATATTATTTCGCTTTGTGTAACCTGGCCGAGAAGGGGGACAACGAGAACGAGGTGAATAAGATAGCCCTCATTATGAAGCAGGCCAAGCTGACGACCGAATATCGTCGCACAACGGTGGCTGCCCACGAGCGGAAAGAACTGACAGGGGTGGCAAGTGCGGCCATCGAATTGCAGGACGGAACCATCATCACGGCTCGTTCAAGCTCGCTTCTGGGACCTTGTGCGGCTCTGCTCTTGAATGCAACGAAACACCTGGCCGGTATCCCGCACGAAACGAAACTCATCCCCGAAGAGCTGATTGCACCTATCCAGAAGACAAAGGTGGAGTATCTGCACGGACACAACCCGCGCCTCCATATGGACGAAGTGCTGGTGGCTCTTTCATTGCTCAGCAATCAGGATGACAACTGCCGCAAGGCCATCGACCAGCTACCGAAACTGGAAGGATGCCAGGTGCATTGCACGGTTATGCTGAGTGACATTGACCATAAGATTTTCAAGAAACTTGGCATCGGGCTTACTTGTGACCCGGTGAAGAAAGTGGAATGAAAAAATATAGAGGGTGTATCGGAATGAACGCCCTCTTGTTTTTTTAGGTACATCCACTTTTTTGTACCTTAACAATTAAAAAGCCGGATAGACGAAATGTCTGTCCGGCTTTGCTGTTTTCGGAGTAGGAGATTTATCTCTTGTTCATACGTTCCATACGTTCTTTCTGCAAGCGTTCCTGTTCCTTTTGCAGGGCTTCCAGTTTGGCCATCAAGCCGCCTTGTGTACCCTTGGTAGCTCTCTGCTGCTGGTTCTTGGCCTTGTTGGCTTCGAGGATGGCAAGCAGCTTCGGTTCATTGGTAGTCTTGCGCAGGATGATGGTAGTAAGGATACCTATCAGACCTGAAATGAAGTAGTAGTAGTTCAAACCGGATGAGTAGCTGTTGAAGATGAAGATGAACATCACCGGCATCAGATACATCATAATTTTCATACCCGGCATCTGTTGCTGGCCGGTGTCTTGCTGCTTCATCATATACCAGGTATTCAAGATGTTGGTGGCACTGAACAACAGGCAGAACAGGCTCAAATGGTCACCCAGGAGCGGGATGTTCACACCCCAATTGATGACATCGTCGTAGGTTGACAAGTCGGGTGCCCAGAGGAAGCTTTCCTGGCGGAGCTCGATAGCGTTCGGCACAAAGAAGAACAACGCCATAAACACCGGCATCTGAATCAACATCGGCAAGCAGCCGCCCATCGGGCTTACACCGTATTCGCTATAAAGCTGCATCGTTTCCTGCTGCTTCTTCAAGGCATCTTCCGGATTCGGGTACTTGGCATTGATTTTTTCGATGTATGGCTTCAAGACGCGCATCTTGGCCGATGACATATACGACTTGTAGGTAGCCGGATAAACGATGGCCTTTACAATGAAGGTCATAAGCAACAATACAAGACCCATATTCAAGCCCCAACCCGACAGCCAGTCGAACAGGTTGATGGTGAACCAGCGGTTGATTTCGCGTACGAGCGGCCATCCCAAATATACCAGGTCTTCCAACTCAGGGTCTTCGTCCTGGTTGATGACCAGGTCGTTGGTTGCCAACAAGGTCTTGAAGTGGTTCGGTCCAAGGTAGAGTTGCAGTTCGGTTGCTTTCTTGCCGGTCGGATCGAAGAAGGTGGTCATTTCGGCATTGTAGTCCTTCATATATCCGCTTCCTTCCTTCTGGATTTTCGATTCTAAGGTTACGTCCTCGAAGTTCTGGTTGGCGATAAGGACACTTGAGAAGAACTGGTTCTTGAAGGCAATCCATTGCATCGGTTCCTCGAAGGTTTCCTTGTCGTCGCTCATTTCGCTCAGGTAATCCGAACCGTCGTCCACCGGCTTGTAGGTCAGCGAGGTGTAGCGCTGTTCGAAGTCGTATCCCTTTTCCTGCTGGCGTGCAAGCTGTGACCAGTCGATGTTGACGGTCTTCTGTGCGGCCGGGAAGAAGTTCTGCATACCCACGGCTTGGACGTTGAAGTTCACCAGGTATGATTCCGGCAAGAGGCGGTAAGCGAAGTCGATGTATCCTGCGCCAGTGGTTTGGAGACGCATTGTCACGGTGCTGTCTGTCACGTTCATCGGTTGGAAGAACAAGTCTTCGGTCAGGATGTTTTCATTCTTTCCCTCGAAGGCAAAGTTCATAGCCGACTCTTCTTCATTGAATAAGGTAAGGGGCTGTCCTTGCTGGTTGTTGTAGTCCTTCAATGTGGCCGAAACTACGCGTCCGCCTTTGTTGGAGAAGGTAACCTTTACCAAATCGTTTTCCAATGTAGTGAACTGCTCTGTTCCTTGGTTTGCCCCGAAAAATAAGGAAGTTGAGTCAAGTGTCAAAGCTTGTGCGCTTTGTGCGGCAAGTTCCGCTTCACGCTTGGCCTGCTCCTGAAGGGCGATTGTCTGGATGGAATCCTGATAGCGTTGGGCGCGCTCCATTTCTTCTTGGCTGGGGCGGTTGTAGATGCTGAAACCAATCAGCACGGCACCAATCAGCACGAATCCCACTAACGTGTTTTTGTCCATTTCTGTTCCTTTAATTTATTGATTGTGATTATTATTCTGTAAATGCTTTTCGAATCAAGCGGCAAAATTACAAAAACTTTTCTGAATAGAGGGGGATTGAGGTGAAAATAATTCGCGTTTCAGTAGATTAATTGCCTGCTGTTGCTGAAAACTTTCGGGCAGCTTTTGCGTAGATTCAAAAAATAGTGTAATTTTGCAAAAGATAACTCCTTTTATAAAAAATCGCTTATGAATAAAAGATTGACAATATGGATAGCCCTGTCGTTTTTGTTTGTGGCATTGCCGGCCCAAAACAAATGGAACGCACAGGTAATGAAACATTTTTCGGATACATTACAGGAAATCAGTTCTTCGTACTTCGCCTATTATAACCTTTGGGATGACCCCAATGCGCCGGCAGCCAAGTGGGTGAACCCCAACCCTTATTGCTATAAGCTTTTTGTGCCGCCTACTTATTATGAGGCACCTATTCGTCAGGCTTTTTCTTTTGAATGGGAACCGTCTGATCGTTTGGGCATGAATTCGTGTGACTCCGTTTATATGGCAAGACCCGATACGCTTCCTAAGTATAAGCTTACAGAAGTGAAGAATGACCGGGTATCCGACCGATGGATTAACCGGATCTTGATGAATTTCTATTTGGAGAATCCTGAGCTGGTTATGGGGAACGAACTATACTTTGCCGATGTCAAGGCGCTGGACGAAGAGCAAGTGGGACGTGCTCCACGCAAGGAGAACGTGAAAGAATATATGCAGGTAATAAATCCGGTAGAAACTGCTGATGCCGAAGTAGATGTGAAAATCATGAAACCCAATTTCTGGAAGAAGACTGCTTATGCATCGATACACTACAACCAGAATGCCATTTCGGACAACTGGTACCAGGGTGGTGAAAGCACCAATGCCTTGGTTTCAGAACTGCGCCTCACGGCCAATTATGATGACAAGCAACGCGTGCAGTTCGATAACCTGATGGAAATCAAGTTGGGATTCATTACTGCACCTTCTGATACGATGCACCATTACAAGACCAATGCCGACTTGTTCCACCTCAAGAGCAAGTTGGGCGTCAAGGCCTTCAATAGATGGTACTATACTTTCGAAGCGGACTTCAAGACTCAGTTCTTTCCGAATTATAAGACCAATACCAACGACCTGATTTCAAGCTTCCTTTCACCGGCTACCCTTGATCTCTCGCTCGGTATGGACTATAAGTTGAACAAGAAGAATGTAACCCTGTCTGTGATGGCCGCTCCGTTGACATACAAGTTTGTCTATTTGAAGAACGATAGTATCATCAATCCTTCGTCGTTCAGTGTAGATCCGGGACACTCAAGTGCCAACCTCTTCGGTTCGAAGGTAGAGGCCAACTTGACATGGAAGATTTCGAAGGACATTTCTTTGCGCTCGAAGGTGGATTACTTTACTACTTACGAAAAAGTGGTGGCCAACTGGGAAAACACTTTCGAGTTCAAGTTGAACCGTTACCTTTCGACCAAGCTCTTCTTGCATGCCCGCTTCGACGACGGGGTGACACTGAAAGAGGAGGATGATACTTACTTCCAGTTCAAGGAAATGCTGACCTTCGGGTTGGCCTACACGTGGTAGCGGAATTGCTAAGGGATAAAAAGATGAGCGCCGGCGTTTTTTCAAAAACGTCGGCGCATATTTTAAAATTGTCAGCGCGTTTGGTAAGAATCATCATCGCGTTTTCAGAGGCAGGTTTCCAGAAGCGTCTGCACGATGCGCTCGGCTGTACGTCCGTCCCACCGTTCGGGCAGGTGTCCCTTCTTCCATCCGCCCCGTTGTAGGGTATCAAGGGCATCGGCCAGTGCCTTCGGGTCTTCGCCTGCCAGGTGGTTGGTGCCCGTGCTTACCGTCTCGGGATGTTCGGCATACGTGTTCAGGGTGATGCAGGGAATGCCCAGGAAGGTGGCTTCTTCGGCCACATTGCCCGAGTCGGTCACGATGGCTCTCGAGTGGTTGACCAGATAGCCGAATGCCAGGTAGGGTTGTGGCGGGAGAAGGTGGAGGCGGGGTGAAGTGATGCCGGCTTTGCCTAACTTTTCCTCTACATATCCGTGCAGGGGAGCTACTATCGGGAGGTCAGTGTGTGTCAGCAAGGTGTCGGCCAGTGCTTTCAGCCTTGCTTCGTCGTTCAGCAAGGCATGGCGGTTGAGGGTGAGCAGCAGGTAGTCGTTTCCTTCCAGACCGAGGGTGGTGAAGATGTCGGGGCGCGTCAGGCGGCTGAGGTTATGCCGGAGGTTGTCCATCAGAATGTTTCCCACAAAGTGGATGTGCTTCTGTTCGGTGCCTGTCTGGCTGAGGTTCCGGTTGGCACTCATGCTGGCGGTGAAGAGGATGTCCGAAAGTCCGTCGGCTATCACTCGGTTCACTTCCTTGGGCATATTGATGTCGAACGAGCGTACACCCGCCACCAGGTGTGCTACCTTGATGCCTTTCTTGCGTGCCACGATGGTGCATGCCATCGTGGGGGTGAGGTCATCGACCACCATCACCAGGTCGGTGGGATGTTCCTCCAGTTCTTGTGCGAAAGCCACGATGATGCCTGCCAGGCGTTGGAAGAAGTCGTTGCTTTCCACTTCCAGGCAAGTGTCGGGCCGAGGCATATCCAGGTCCTCGAAGAGCGAGTTTTCCAGGCTCTTGTCCTGTCGTGAGCCGGTGTACACCAGTCGTGCTTCGATAGGGGTTCCTTGGCTCTTGGCTTTGAGGATGGCCCGTGTGAGAGGGGCTATTTTCATAAAATTGGGGCGCGCACCGGCAATAATTGTAATTTTCATCTTCTTTTCCTTATTTTATTTAGGCAAAAATACATTTTCTTATCGAATTTATTTGTTACTTTGCCTAAAATTTAAGAAAAGATGATAAGCTTTGTTCAAGTATTGGATTTTATCGGGACCTTTGCCTTTGCCATTTCAGGCATCCGGTTGGCATCGGCCAAGCGCTTCGACTGGTTTGGAGCGTATGTGGTAGGTTTTGTGACCGCAATCGGTGGCGGTACGTTGCGTGACGTGTTGCTTGATGTGACTCCCGTGTGGATGACCGACCCTATCTATGTCATCTGTACGGCCTTTTCCCTGTTTTGGGTAATTGCTTTCAGCAAGTATTTGATTCACTTGAACAATACGTTCTTCATTTTCGACACCATCGGTTTGGCGTTGTTTACCGTGGTAGGTTTTGAAAAGGCGATAGAGTTGGGGCATCCTTTCTGGGTGGCCATCATCATGGGCAGTATAACGGGTGCTGCCGGCGGTATGTTCCGCGATGTCTTCATCAACGAAGTGCCTCTTATTTTCCGTAAGGAAATCTATGCCATGGCATGTGTGATAGGTGGTTTGGCCTATTGGATTTGTATGCAGATGGAGCTGGAGGCATACCAATGCCAGATTGTTTGTGGGGTAGTCGTGTTCCTTGCCCGCACGCTTTCCGTCAAATATAACTTCTGTTTGCCGGTGTTAAAGGGGGAATAACCCGAATATATGATGTGAAACATATTTTTGCCTATAAAATACTTGTTGTTTTATAGGCATTTTTCATTTCTTATCCTTATATTTGTGGTATATTTATACCTTTAAGTCTAAACGAATTATATGAAAAAAGAAATTAAGTTCAGTTTGGTCTACCGCGATATGTGGCAGTCCTCTGGCAAGTATCAGCCGCGGGCCGACCAGTTGGCACGCATAGCTCCGGTGATTGTGGAAATGGGTTGCTTTGCCCGTGTGGAAACCAATGGGGGAGCGTTTGAACAAGTGAACCTTCTGTATGGCGAAAATCCCAACAAGGCTGTCCGTACATTTACCAAGCCTCTGCATGAAGCGGGCATTCAGACGCATATGCTCGACCGTGGCTTGAACGGTCTCCGCATGTATCCCGTGCCTGCCGATGTGCGTAAGCTGATGTATAAGGTGAAATACAAGCAAGGAGTCGATATTACCCGTATCTTCTGTGGATTGAACGATGTGCGCAACATCATTCCGTCCATCAAGTATGCTAAGGAAGGCGGTATGATTCCGCAGGCTACTCTCTGTATCACTTTCTCTCCATGCCACACAGTGGAATATTATTCGGCCATTGCCGACCAGCTCATCGAAGCCGGTGCTCCTGAAATCTGTTTGAAGGATATGGCGGGTATCGGTCGTCCGGCATTCTTGGGTAAGTTGGTGAAGAACATCAAAGACAAGCATCCGGAAGTGATTATCCAATATCATGGACATACCGGTCCTGGTCTTTCTATGGCATCTATCTTGGAAGTTTGTGAAAACGGTGCAGACATTATTGATGTGGCTATCGAGCCGATGTCATGGGGTAAGGTGCATCCCGACGTAATCTCTGTACAGGCCATGTTGAAGGACGCCGGTTTCCAAGTGCCGGAAATCAACATGAACGCTTACATGAAGGCCCGTAGCTTGACACAGGAGTTCATCGACGACTTCTTGGGGTACTTCATGGATCCTACCAACAAGCACATGTCATCATTGCTCCTCGGTTGTGGCCTTCCGGGCGGTATGATGGGTTCGATGATGGCCGACTTGAAGGGTGTACATTCCGGCATCAACCTCATCTTGAAGGGACAAGGCAAGGAACCGATGTTGCTCGATGACCTTGTTGTGATGCTCTTCGAAGAAGTGGAATATGTATGGCCTCGCCTGGGCTATCCTCCATTGGTGACTCCGTTCAGCCAGTATGTGAAGAACGTGGCATTGATGAATGTAATGCAACGTGTAAAGGGCGAAGACCGCTGGACGATGATTGATAACAATACTTGGGATATGATTCTGGGCAAGAGCGGTAAGCTTCCGGGCGAATTGGCTCCTGAAATCATCGAACTGGCAAAGAGCAAGGGCTTGCAATTCACCAATGAAGACCCGCAAAGCAATTATCCCGATGCTCTCGATACCTATCGCAAGGAAATGGACGAAAATGGTTGGGAATACGGTGAAGACGATGAAGAACTCTTTGAACTTGCCATGCACGACCGCCAATACCGTGACTATAAGTCGGGTGTGGCCAAGGAACGTTTCTTGAAGGACTTGGAACGTGCCAAGGATGCCGAAATGGCGAAGAGCGGTTTCAATGCCGAAGAAATCCTGAAAATCAAGCGTGCCAAGGCAGATGCCCTTCTTGCACCGAATAACGGACAAGTATTGTTCGAACTCTCGGTAGAAGGCCCGTCCAGCTCACCGTCAGTGGGTACCAAGTACAACCAGGATGACTTTTTCTGTTACATCTCTACACCATGGGGTGGATTTGAAAAGGTTCATACAGGCTTCACCGGTCGCATCGTGGAAATCTGCGCTAAGCAAGGTCAGATGGTTCGTAAGGGTCAACCGATTGCTTATTTGGAAAGAGAAAAGGAATAAATAGATAAGTGTTGAAAGTATTGTCATTCAGACGACCGAAGGGAGGAAGAATCTCGGTTCCATAAACGTGGATGTATACGAGATTCTTCGTCGCTTTGCTCCTCTGAATGACATTTTTTATGAGAAACATAGTTTATGAAGCGAATATTCTTATTGGTTATTCTTCTATGTGGCATTGCTACAATATACGCCAATAATCAGGACAGTATCAAAGTGGAGAAATGGCTGAAGGAAGCCACTGCATTGTCCAAGGACAGTTGTCGCACGTTGCATTTCGCCAAGCAGATGTTGGGAGTGCCTTATGTGGCAGGCACTTTGGACGGTAATGAAGAAGAGCGGTTGGTTGTCCGTACCGATGCTTTGGATTGTACTACCTTTGTAGAAACGGTATTGGCTCTTTGCATTGCCGATGAGAGAGGGGAGCGAAGCTTTGCAGGATTCAAAAAGGCGTTGGCAGATGTCCGTTATTGGGATGGAGTCTTGGATGGTTACGCCTCCCGTTTGCATTATTTCAGCGATTGGATTCGTAATAATGAACAAATGGGCTTTGTTCGTGAATGTACTTCGGAAACATTGTGTGCTCAGCCTCAGAAGCTATGGCTTGATTTCATGACTACCCATGTAGATAGCTACTTACCAATGAAGAAGAAGCCGGCTTTAATAGAGGTTATGACTGCTCAAGAAAAGAATTGGCAAGGAACGGTCGTTTCATACATTCCGAAAGAAAAACTGAATCTCTCTCCGAAGGAACTGAAGATTAAGAATGGCGACATTTTGGCAATGGTGACCAACATCAAGGGCTTGGACGTAGTTCATGTAGGTTTCGCTTTCTGGAAGGACAATCAATTGCACTTGCTTCATGCTTCCTCTGTAGCGAAGAAAGTCATCGAAGACCCGAAGACACTTTTTGAATACTCCAAGAACACGAAAGCCCACATCGGGGTGCGGGCTATTCGGTTTGTGTATGTAGGGGATAAATAATGAAATTCGGGAGATTATCAGTGTCTTAGGTAGTTTTATTATGAATATAATAATTATACTTATAATAAACGACGGGCGAAGATGTTTGCCTGGTGTATGACTACTTTTTCTCGGAATGGTTGGCTAATACATATTAATTTTGTTTTCTTATACGTAAAGTGGTTGTTGCATAATAAGCAACAACCACTTTCGAGGTTTTTTCGTTTTCAATTCTCAGGTCATTCCTTGTCCTTCACGGTCCATCCTTCGGGAGCGCCCAAAGCGGAAACATCAGTCAAATCGCTGTTCTTGTAGAGCGTACCGGTAGAGGCTGTGCCTGTGAGCCAATCAGTCAAGCTGTTGTTAGCGCTGATGTTCGTTGCAAGCATAGTTGCCTCGGATAGGTTTGTACAATTATAGAACATACTACCATAACACTGATTAGCCAATGTAGTAGCCGGAAGTTCAGGCGCCTTGGTCAAAGCTGTACATTCTTTAAACATGGTAGTATAACAATAATTGGCCAATGTAGTAGCCGGTAGTTCGGGGGCTTCGGTCAAATTAGTACACTTAAAGAACATTCCATTATAACAATAATCTGCCAATGTGGTAGCTGGAAGTTCAGGAGCTTTGGTTATGTTAGCACAAGCTTGGAACATATTGTCATAACATCTCTTAGCCAATGTGGTAGCCGGAAGTGCGGGAGCTTCGGTAATGCCGGAGTATGCAAGCATCCAACGGTAACAGCCTTCAGTCAAAACCGTAGCCGGGAGTTCAGGAGCCGAAGTCAACATTTTGCAATCGTCAAACATAAAGGCATAACAATAATTGGCCAATGTAGTAGCCGGAAGTTTAGGAGCCGAAGTCAAACTCTTACAATATTGGTACATACCGTAATAGCAACTGTTGGCCAAAGTTGTAGCTGGAAGTGCGGAAGCCTTGGTCAATCCAGAACAGCCATTGAACATATAGTAATAGCAATAATCCGCCAATGTAGTAGCTGGAAGTTCAGGAGCTTCTGTCAAAGCTGTACAATTCATGAACATACTATAGTAACAATTGTTTACCAATGTTGTGGCTGGGAGTTCAGGTGCCTTGGTCAAGCCGGTACAACGGGCGAACATCAAGTAATAGCAACCGTTAGCCAGCGTAGTGGCCGGAAGCTCAGGAGCTTCGGTCAAAGCAGCACAACTATCAAACATACCATGATAGCAGCTTTCCATCATAGTGACAGCTGGAAGTTCAGGTGCCGATGACAAAGCGGAACATCTGCTGAACATACTATTGTAACAACCGCTTGCCAAAGTTGTAGCCGGAAGCTTGGGAGCAGAAACCAAAGCTGTACAATTCATGAACATACCTGCATAACATCTGTTTGCCAACGTGGTAGCCGGAAGCGCAGGAGCTTCAGTCAATGCCGTACAATTTGTGAACATGCGTTCGTAGCAAGAATTAGCCATTGTAGTGGCTGGTAGTTCGGGGGCCGTGGTCAGGGTTGTACAGTCTCCAAACATATAATAATAGCACTTTTCCGCCAATACGGTAGCTGGAAGTTTGGGAGCAGAAGTCAATACCTTGCATCCATAGAACAATCTCGTGAAGCGTGCTTTCGATGTGTCGAGTGCATCATTGGCATAATTCTCATAATCCACCAGTGTACGGATATCGCCTGTACAAGATACAGTAACATTCTCATCTCCAAACTTTACCGTACCACATTCTGTGGGGTTGTCCGAAAGAGATGTACCGTTGGGGTTCTTGCCACGCAAACGCAAGTTGCCCATTTCTTCTCCACCAAAGGTTACGGTATTGGTGCCCAAAGTTGTCCATACACCACCGTTCACGGAATATTCCAGGGTTTCGACTGCCCTGGAGAGCGTCAAGGTCTGTGCTGATTGAGCGTCAAAAGTCAGATAGTCGGGTTCTACAATGTCTTCTCCTACGGTAATGCCTTCCAAGCTACTTTCACCATTCAGATAGATGTAAGTCACCTTATCTTGATTGGCTGCATCACGGGTAATGGAACCAGTCACCTTACCACCGTTCAGTACCACATTACCGGCTAAAATTACCAGGTCTTTTACCTCGGTACCTTCACCAATGACAAGTGTCTGCGAAGCCGTACGGGCTATAATCTTACCATACTTGCCGCTTTCCACATTGACTGTAGTGGTAGGCATGTCCAGTGTCAAGTAAGCGTCTTCGGTTGATTCAGGAATACTGATGTTCAGTTCGGCACCTTCGGTAGCGGCTGTTTCCACAATGGTGAGAGGTTTTTCAACCGTAGTTACCGGCACTTCCACAAAGTTCAGACCTATTTTTGTAGCTTCTGCAGGAATGGCAATGTTCCCGTCTTCTGCCTTGATTTTGTTGGTGATTTCGAGTGTCACGTCTGTCAATTCTTCCAATTCTTCCGTGATTTGAGCAGGTGTTTCCGCAGCCGATGTCCGGTAAGCTACTGAGGCTACATATACCTTCTTGCGTACAATGGTACGGTCACGCCAGTCGGCAATGGAAAGGGTATTCTCTCCGTTTGAAATGGATATATTGATAGAACCATAAACACCTACTGGAAGAGGGATGTAGAACAGTTTGTCTTCTTCGCTTGCGCTGGCGTCGAAAGATATCTCGATTCTGTTCATAGTACCTTCGGAAGCTGGATTCAGTACAGGTTCGGTTTGGGAGAGGCTGGTTGTAAAAGTACCAGCTAAAGCACGGTCGGCAGTCACGACCAATTTGTTATAACCGGCTGGCATATTTGTAAAGTCAACTTTCAACAAAGCCCCCAGATGTTTAAATGAGATGGCAGCGTCTAATGAATTGAACGATGCCCACATGGGAAGGTTGCAGACACCAGCCTTGTAAGTCAAGGTAGCCGGTAGCGTCATGGTCAATACTCCGTTTGTAAACGAAGTAGCATCCGATGCAGGGAAAGCGGCTCCTGCAATTCTTTCAAGTTTCTCACCGGTAAAGAGACCGTCTTCACTACCTCCGGTACCCTGTAAGGTCCACACTGAGTTTTCGCCCGTGCCGTTGAACATTTTGAATGCATCACCCGTACTCCAAGTTAACGCATTGCCCTCGCCTACTGCTAGGCGAGAAGCTTGTTTTTCAAAAGTAGCCTGAATACTGCTCTCGGCAACAGGCACTTCTGCTACATCTTCATTGGTACAGCCTGCCATACACAGCAGCACCGACCACAATATAGGAAACAATTTCTTCATATTTAGTCCTCCTGTTCTTTAAAGGGGTTGTTCACCGTCCAACCCTTCAGTTCCTATACCCGAGCTTGTCGCAAAGCCCTTTTCCACTTCTACTTCGATAATCTCCACTTGTGGAGATTCGTACAAATAATTTTTTTCTTTTTCCATATAAAAAACAAATAGAGGCTATGGACTCCTTGTAGCCGTATAAAACAAAAAAAGACGTGAAGCCCGATTCTGTCGCTCGCTCCACGTTCTGAGGCCTTTCCACGTGCCAACCGTAATAGAAACGAGCAACGCCGAAGCCCCACGCCGAATATGTATATAACACCTCACTACACCGATAGTTCCAACAGTGAGGGTACACCATTGGCTACTCGGTATAGCTTAGGGAGGTATATAACACACCCAAGGGGCATTCACCGCTGCTTTGTTTTGATTACGGTCTGTTTAATTGTGGAAAGTTTCAGAACGTCAAAACCAAAGCGTAGTAAACGCCTTTTATTAAAAAATTAGTTCCCACCCTTCACCCATACATGGCTTCGGCACATGGAACTTTGCAAAAATAGATATTTTGTGGTAATAATAAAAGCTTTCTCAAAGGAAAATAAAAAGAAACCTTCCGAGTCACCGACAAGTCTCCGACAAGAAAATGTCGGAGACTTGTCGGTGACTCGAAAAAATAAAGAAATAAAAAGAAGAATATCTTAATGATAAAGGTAGATTTCTTGTATGAGTTTGTTAAATAAGTCTTTGATAATAGGAGAATCAAATCATTTTTCTTATCTTTGTCGCAGATTTAAATAGAATAAGAAAATGGATAAACCGAACTTCAAGAAATATACCAAAGAAGAAGCCCTTGTCGCTGCCCGTAAGATGGTTCAAGCAAAAAGGGAATGGTGCGAATGTGTTCGTTCCGGGCAATCTTTGTCCAGCTTGAAGGATAAGGGGATTAAGTTGGTACAAGTCGGTTGATTTTATGAAACTTTTTCTTATTGATGAAATCAATACCTTTGCACCCTATCAAGTATTCGAGGGTGAGTCTGCAAATTCTTTGATTTTCTTTTCGGATGCAGGATTGGAATATGTGGTTTCCTTTATTAAGGATGAGACATTGGATGATTGTGAAAATGTTTTTCAGTTCTTGATAGAAGCGAGGTCTTCCGCTCGTTCCAATAATGATATAAAAGTAGGTGAAACGATAGCTTGTATAGCAAAGGCTTTCTTCTATCATCATAAGGATTATATGCTTACTTTTGTTTGTGACATCAGTGATTCTCGCCAATCTGCTCGACAAAGACTGTTTGCTCGTTGGTTTCAGAAATTCAATCAGAATAAATATTTGAAATTCGATTGGCAGATAGAAACAGAAGAATGTATTTTTTACGCATCTATGATTGGTTGTAAGGAATATCCTTATTTGGATAATTATAAGGATGCATTTGGCGAATTGGTTTCTTCTTTACAGAAATAAGTATTTAATACTGCCACATCTGCAACAATTACCTAACTTGTTGTGTCTCAATTTTAAAGTGTGGCAGATAATCTACAACACCTTCAATTATCTGCCACGCTCATCTTTCTGCCCCTATCTCTCATTGAACACCTACAACATATTGACTCAAAATGTGGGTTTTCCAAATTTCCTGTTCTTATTGTTAGAAGGTATTGAAAGAAAAAACAAAAGAAGCCGATGGAAATGTCTCTTCACTCGGGTGAAAAGGTCTCTTCACTAAGGTAAAGAAAGCTCTTCACTTAGGTGAAGAGTGCTTCCCACCTAGGTCAAAAGGAAAATAGATGGCGGCAAATCTACATGAATATTTCGGTTTTCCTGTCCAGTGACGAAGACCTTCAGAGAAGTCGGGAGACCGGCGAAAAGCACTTGACAACAGGGGTACGGATGTCGTATATTTGCGGTACGATAAACCTAAAAACAAAATGATATGTTGGAAAAGATGAAAGAAATCTGGAGAAAATGGTTCGGGAAGAAGAGTGTTTCAGTGTTGGAATCTTCAAGCCCGAAAGAGGATGTGCAACCTTCGGAATGTGCTTCACACACTCCTAACCTCTCTCAAGAGAGAAATACAAAGAAACAAAAGAACTCTTCCTTGTTGGATGATCTGGAAGCGTGTCTGTTCGCCCGTTACGATTTCCGTTTCAATGTGCTGACGGAACACACGGAATATGCACCGAAAGGTTCTCCCAACTATGAACTGGTGGACCAACGTGTGTTGAACACGCTTTGCTTGGTGGCACGAAGA
>JAFQBF010000060.1 GCA_017416735.1 Bacteroidaceae bacterium
GGTCGGCATATCGCCAATGGTGAACTTCTTGTTGATGATGCGTTCGATTTCCTTCATGCGGCTCTTCTCGCGGAGGTTCATGATGGCGATGGAGATACCCGTCTTGCCGGCACGACCCGTACGACCGCTTCGGTGGGTATAGACTTCCACGTCTTCGGGCAAGCCGTAGTTGATGACGTGTGTCAAGTCGTTCACGTCGAGCCCACGGGCAGCTACGTCCGTTGCCACGAGCAGTTGCAAGTGTCCCTGTCGGAACTTGCCCATCACCAAGTCGCGTTGCGCTTGCGAGAGTTCACCATGTAGGGAGTCGGCATTGTATCCGTCCTGAATCAGCTTGTCGGCAATTTCCTGAGTCTCCTTGCGGGTGCGGCAGAAGATGATGCCATAAATCTGCGGATAATAGTCGGCAATGCGCTTCAAGGCATTGTACTTATCTTTGGCATGAACCATGTAGGCAATGTGGTTCACGTTCTTGGTTCCTTCGTTCTTCACGCCGATGGTGATTTCCTTCGCATCCTTCAGGTATTGCTTGGCGATGCGACTGATTTCGGCACTCATGGTGGCCGAGAACATCAGTGTATTTCGGTCTTCGGGCACTTTCTCGAGGATGGCATCGATGCTTTCGGTGAAGCCCATGTTCAGCATTTCGTCAGCTTCGTCCATCACCACGTTGATGATGTGGTCGAGCTTCGCCACACCACGTTCCATGAGGTCGATGAGGCGTCCCGGAGTAGCCACAATGATGTGAACACCCGTCTTGAGCATACGGATTTGGCTTTCGATGGACGAACCGCCATACACGGGCAGTACCTTCAGTCCGTCGATGTATTTCGAGTAATCGTTCAAGTCGCCGGCTATCTGCAAACAGAGTTCGCGGGTAGGGCAGAGGATGAGTGCCTGGGGGACTCTATGATTTACGTCTGTTTTTTGGATAAGGGGTAAACCGAAGGCAGCCGTCTTTCCGGTGCCGGTTTGAGCAAGGGCTACCACGTCGTTTCCTTCGCCGAGCAGATAAGGAATCACTTCTTCTTGTACAGGCATGGGACTTTCGTATCCCATTTCTTCGATGGCGCGGCGTATTTCTTCGGAAACGCCTAATTC
The DNA here is from genome assembly GCA_017416735.1 of Bacteroidaceae bacterium. GTDB lineage: Bacteria > Bacteroidota > Bacteroidia > Bacteroidales > Bacteroidaceae > Phocaeicola. The sequence continues at coordinate 1,102 of JAFQBF010000060.1, forward strand.
TTCAAATGTCTTCATTCAATGGTTTTTATTTCAGTTTGCAAAGATACGCATAAACGAGAGTAGAAGCAAATTTATTTGATTATACCGAGGTGCAGCCTATCTTCGCAAATTTGTTGCAAAGATACGGAGAAAGAATGAATTATACTAAAATTAGTGGTTGTAACCGCCAAATTTACCCCTAATTTGGCGGTTTGAACAGATTTTATCTTTTATAGTAGATAAAAATGGTCAAATAGAGGTTTTCATCTTCTATAAAAGATATTTTTCTTATCAACGTACAAATTCCCAAAAGTTTTCTGGTGAAATGACATCGAATGAAGAATTCGGATATGCCGATGTAAATGATACCGGTTGTTTAGCTTTTACTTTTCCGTTCCATTTAAATTCATAAGTACGAAGCAATCCATCTTCTTCCTCTACGAGGTCTATTTCTTTTTGGTCATGTGTTCTCCAAAAGTAGAGTTGGGCATAACTGCCTGTATAGATATTGCGTTTCACTCGCTCGCTTACCATTAAGTTCTCCCAAAGAGCTCCCATGTCATTTCGCAATGATGCTGGTGCAAAATTGGAAAGCACAGCATTACGGATTCCATTATCATAGAAATAGACTTTCTTGCCTTTCTTTATTTCATTACGGAGGTTTCTGCTAAATGAATCGAGACGAAAGACCACAAAGCACTTTTCCAATAAATTGATATAGTTCTCTACCGTTTCTTTATCTACACCAAGCAAATTGCTCAATTCATTATAAGAAACTTCGCTCCCTAATTGGAGAGCCAAGGCCCGTACTAATTTTTGAAGTACATCCGGCTTTTTCAAACCTTTATAGGAGAACAAGTCCTTGTAAAGATAGTTGTTTGTCAACGTCATTAGTGTGCGTTTGGCATCTCCAGGAAATGTTACGACCTCGGGATACATGCCATAGATGAGTCGTTGCTCCAACATCCGTTGTTCCTCTCTTTCTGAAGTTTCATTGGCTAATTCCATAAGTGAAAAAGGAAACAGTTTATATTCAATCAGTCGTCCTGTAGCAGGCTCGTTTATTTCACTGGATAAATCCAGTGATGATGAACCTGTCACGATTACATCCGTATATAGTTTCAAGTCTCCGATTTTCTTTAATGTCAAACCGATGTTCTTGACTCTTTGAGCCTCATCGATGAAAACCATGTTATATGAGGAAAGCAATGCGCGGAGTTCTGTAGTTGTTTTCTCTTCAATAAGAAGAATATCATCGAGGTCATCGCAATTGAGCGATAATATTTTTTGACCTTCTCTGCGTAATCCTTCTAGCAAAGTGGTTTTTCCTACTTGACGGGCACCTAGCAGGATGATGACTTTTTTACGGTTAAAGTCATTTTGAATGGAGGCTTCAATATATCTTTTAATCATATCTGAATATTTTACGCAAATATAATTTTTTCGGTTGTAACCACCAAATTTATACTGAATTTAGTGGTTGTAACCGCCAAATTTACCCCTAATTTGGCGGTTCAGGGAATTCTTATTTGTTATAACGAATGAAACATGCGAAAACATCCTTCAAAAAATCAGAATACCTTAACCGCTTGATTCATAAAACCAATTTCTGACTTTTGGGGCTGAATAATAGCTTTTGAAAAAGTCAGGAATTGGAAAGATGATGTTGTGTGAAAAATGTCGGCGCAAAAAATAAATTCGCCTTCACGAAAAAATAAATCGCCTTCACGAAATGGACAAAACTTGAAGAAGAATCAATCAACGCTTCAGCAACTTTTTCAAATTCTTCTTCAAGTTTTCCTCCGATAAACTATTTGTTTTCTCATTGGCTTCTGATTTTTCTGAATGCTAATAATCAGCCGAAAAAGTCAGAAAACGATATTGATAATCAGTAGATTGAATGCTTCTGATTTTTTTGAAGGATGTTTTTGCAACTTGTTTTTTCTTTCAAAGAATATATCCCATATCCATTAGTCTGCATCTCAATCTGTAAATAGTATCCATAACATTCCCTCCATTTATTTTCTCCAATTCATCCCTATTGACATTTGAAGACCAAACGGCTGAAAGACAGGAGATTCCTGCATCTCGGCTTAAAAGAACGTCCGAAACTGTATCTCCTATATATACGGCTTCGTCTATATGATATTCTTGAAGGATATGGGTAATGGCTTCCGACTTCCGGTTTTTGTTGCTTGAACCAGTTTCTATACAAACAAAAACATCCTTCATTCCCCAATGCTCCAATGTAAGGGAACAAGTATGACTGCCTTTACCCGTTACAAGGGCAACCTTGGTTCCTGATTGTTTCAATTCGGACAACAGTTCGCATATCCCGTCGAATGGCGTCGGACATAAATCGTGCATATCTACATAATAACGATAGAAATCCTCCAATGCCTCTTCCCAATGTTCGCCCACTATGTTCCTTATCATGCCTTCCTCATTCAGCCCGAATTGCCGTTCGATTTCTTCGTACTCCAAATGTCGATGAATGAATGGTTCTACGGCCTTTCGGAAAGCGGATATGCACATCGGTAAAGTATCGGCTAACGTTCCGTCCAAATCGAAGATAACCATTTTCATTTTTTCTGTCTCTTGATTGATGGTTCGAATGACCCGGCAAGGATTTCCAACCGCCACACTGTTGGCAGGGATGCTTTTGTTCACTACACTTCCGGCTCCGATGACGCTTCCTGCACCGATGGTCACTCCCGGAAGGATGATGACACCTGCACCAATCCAGCAGTTGTCTTCAATCGTGATGGGTAGCGCATACGTTCGCCAGCGATAAGCGTCGCTTCCCGGTTGCCAATCGGGGGTAAGTCTGTCCATCAGCTCCACCGGATGAGTGGACGTGTTGATTTGTACACCTGGAGCTATCAGCACATTGTTGCCGATGGTAATCTTGTTGCAATCTATCAAGATGCAACGGATGTTGATGGATACATTATTTCCAATGTAAATATTATTTCCGAATCCGCAGATGAATTCATCGCCAACGGACACATTGGTTCCTACGCTTCCAAACTGTTCTTTCAATAGTGCATAACGGTTGCTACGCTGATTGTAAGGTGTCGAATTATATCGTTGGCACCAATCCGAAGCTTTGGCTTTTCGTTCGATGAATATCTTGTCGTGGCAATTGTACCATTCGCCTGCCATACACTTTTCCAATTCTGTTTTCATACGTATTGATAATTAGTTGGTGCAAAGCTATGGAAAGTTTTGGACAGTTGGTTTACCCTATGTTAAAAAATCAGGTGAAACACGGATGCGGCTCAATGATTGTTGAGTGATGCCCAGGAAGGATGCGATGTGTTTCAAGCTCACCCGGTTACTTATATCTGGGAAGTCCTTGAGAAATTTCTTATACCGTTCTGTGGCCGACATGTTGAGACGGGAAATATGCGTGTCTTGTAATAGAAGGAAATTCTCTTGTTGAAGCACCCGCATCCAGTTGGCCAAGTCAATGTGCTTGCTGTACAATTCGTTCAGTTTGGTTGTCGATATGACGTATGCTTCCACTTCTTCAAGCGTTTCTACGGATTCAAATCCCGGACAATTGCGGTATAATGAAAACGAACTGCATGTGCCGTCACCTTCCTTTGAAAACCAGGTAGTCACTTCTTTTCCATCGAACAGGCTGAAAGAACGGGTAATTCCTCGTTCTATAAAATATACATTCTTATCCAGTTTGTTGGCTTGAATGATAATCGTATTCGGGGCGAAGACTTGTCTCTTCAGGGCAGAGACAAATAAATTGACGGCTTCATCCGATACCGGATATAATTCATGCATTCGTTTCAGTATGTTTTTCATTACCTTAATATATTTATGTTTGCAAATATAATCACTATTACGGACATAAACAGACAATTCTCGACATTCGCCAAAAATAATCCCCGAAAAACTTGACAACCGCTGTTCAAATGTGGTATATTTGCCGATGGAAAGATTAGTCTATTTTCATCTTTGGACACCTATTTACATCCAATCTCATCACTTTGGATATTTACTAATATGCTGCCTCTGCCGAGGTAGTATATTCGTCACCATAAACTTAAAATAAAATATTTATGAACGAAACACCAAACATGACGGGTGCAAACCCAACGTTGGAAGACCTCCAAATCTTCTTGAATGAGAACTTCGACTTCCGTTACAATGTCTTGACTGACATGCCGGAATGCAAACCGAAGAACACGACCACCTATCGAATGATAGACAAACGAATGATGAACAGCCTTAGCTACAAGGCCATGATGCAGGGCATCGATTGCAAGGATGCCGATGTGAAACGATTCCTCTTCTCCGACCAGATTGCCACACACCATCCTTTTCAGGATTATATGGCTGCTCTCCCCGAGTGGGATGGTACCGACCGTGTGACGATGTTAGGAGCCCGAGTGTCGGGCAACGGCATGTGGCTCAACGGCTTCCATCGCTGGATGTTGGGGATGGTGGCGCAATGGTTGGGCTATCCGGCCCGTTGTGCCAATGCGCTTGCACCTATCTTAATCAGTGCGGAGCAAGGGATGTGCAAATCGACTTTCTGCTCCATTCTCTTGCCGGAGGAGCTTCGAGGTTATTACACCGACAAGTTCGCCATCACATCGACCAGCGGATGCGAGCAGAAGATTTCCACCTTTGGCCTTATCAACATGGACGAGTTCGACCAATACACCGAACGTATGATGACCATCCTGAAGAACCTGATGCAGATGAAAAAGGTGAACTATCGCAAGTGCTTCAAAGCGTATTATAGCGACTTGCCTCGCATCGCTTCCTTCATCGGTACAAGTAATGAAAAATCGTTACTGACAGACGAAACGGGAAGCCGACGTTTCCTCTGCATCGAGGTGGAGAAACCGATTGATTGTTCGCCGATTGACTATCCTCAGCTTTATGCCCAGTTGAAGTTTGAATTGGAGTCGGGCAAGCGTTATTGGCTTTCGAAAGAAGAGGAAGAAGAAATCCAGCTTCACAATCGTGCTTTCTATCGCCATTCGCCGGAGGAAGAAGCATTCTTCAAGGTGTTTGCCTTGCCGAAGGATGGTGAACCTTGCACCGAATTGATGTCGGTTGATATTCATCGCATCTTGTTGAAGCGTTTCCCCGTCTTGATGCGTGGGGTGAAGCCGACGAAGATTGGTCGCATCATGACCAAGATTGGGGCAACAAGAATTCACACGGATAAGGGCAATGTCTATGAGCTGACTTTTCTGAAAGATAAAAATCAGCAGAAAAAGTCAGAAATAGGTAATGATAATCAATCGGTTATGAGCGCCTGATTTTTTGAAGGATGTTTTGATGAACTTGCGGGAAACATGGCGTGGGTGCTATGTTTCCCGCAGCTGTTTTCAAATTATCATAAAGTGATTATCATAAAATGATAATTGGAAGAAGTTTTATCTTATCCTTCACTTCTGAACTCCAAAATATCCCCCGGTTGGCAATCCAGTTCCCGGCAGATGGCTTCGAGGGTAGAGAAGCGCACGGCTTTGGCCTTCCCCGTCTTCAGGATGGAGAGGTTGGCGGGAGTGAGGTCGATTCGTTCGGCCAACTCGCCGAGCGAAATCTTCCGTTTCGCCATCATTACGTCAAGGTTTACTATAATAGGCATAAGTTTAGTTTTTAGATTGTTAAGTCTTGTTCTTCCTTTGCCTTTTTGAGTTCACTTATCAGCATTGTACAACAGGCAAATAAAAAAAACACTATGGCAAATAAAAACCAGTCCTTTTCTATTATGCTTATAGACAATAATGCAATGTTAAGTGCGTTAACTACCATACATATACTTATTAGGATTGTTGCGTTTTTTCTTTTCATAATTGATTCCTCCTTATATTAGATGGTTAGGTCTTGTTCTTCCTTCATCTTGATGGCATGTTGGAAAATATAGCCAATAGCAGTAATGAAAGAACCTATTACCAGTAAATAATAGCCAGGATACTGATTATAAGCTTGTAAATCGGAGAAGAGTATAGGCAAAGAACCACTGACTCCAACGATAAGTCCAATTCCTTTTATCAGATTGGCATTGGCTTTGATGAAGATCTTCTCTCGTTTGATATTATATGCAATAATCCCAATGAGTATAGTGCATATCACCAAAGATATAAATTCACAGATGTCGTTTGTTAGACCATCTGGCTTTTCTTGTCTAAGTTCAGCCCAATAAATTTTGCTACACAATAGGCCTAATTTACCCACAGTAAAGATAATGGCGATTCTGATTGCAGTCGCGATGTAATTGTTTTTATCCTTTACTCTTTTTGTTTGGAAGTCGATTTTTCTCATAATTGTTTCCTCCTTATATTAGATGGTTAATTCCTGATCTTCCTTCAACCGATAGCCATAGTGGAATATTTGGGCAAGGATAAACATAAAGCTTCCGGCCGCCAAGTAGAGGGCATAGTCCATTTGGATATCGATGCCGCATATCATCCGACCGATGATGGCATAGTCGAAGATGGGAATATAGAAAGCGATGCCCATGATGTAGAAGCAGATGAAGTTGCGCTTGGTGAAGAAACGTTCATGGATTATGTTATTGACCACCAAAATGATGCTTGTGATAATGGTGAGGACAGTCAACAACTCCAAGCCGAACATAACGGCCATAGAGATGTTCCCTTCCATTATGCTTTGTTTCAATGGGGAGTAAATGTCGGATGCGTGATTGTAATAGGAAACGCACAAGAAATACAGAAAGAACCCTGTAATGAAACTAATGGATGTATTCTTCTTCATCATGCTTATACTTTTATTCGTTGGTGACTTCAATACTTTCTTCCTGATAGGAAGGTGCCGCCGGAAGACGTTTCTTCAAATAAAGGAACATTCCAATGGTTACGGCAAGCGATGCGGCAAAGAGGAGATAGGTAGGTACCTCACCAATCAAGTCGATGGTCTTGGTGTTCAGCTCTTCCTTGCTGAGCAAAGCCATCTGGATGCAAGCGATGGAGTTGTTGATGAAGTGACCAATCATACCCGGTACTACACTTCCGGTACGATAGTACAACCATCCGAAAATCAATCCGATAGCAAAGGCAAACGGAACTTGTGCCGGATTGAAATGAATGATGCCGAACACGGCCGAGGCAATCAAGATAGCGGTAGATGGCTTCATCCCTTTTCTCAACAGATGTCCTTGGATGGCACCACGGAAAAGCAGTTCTTCTACGAGCGGAGCCATGATGGTAATGGAGATAATGCCAAGCACATTGCGGCTCATGGCACGGAAAGTATCCTGCATCATATCGGGTAGGCCAAGAAATTCGCTGATTAGATTGATGAACAACATACCTGCCACGATAAGCGGAATGCTCAATGCGATGGTCTTGCCCGATACTTCGCTAAAGCTCTTCAAGTTGAACTTCACATACTTGAAGTGAATAAGGTGCCAAATCATGGCGATGCCCGAAAGCACCATTGTCAAGCCGACCATAGTGGTGGATGTTTCTGCACCGGTGAAGGCATTGACATCTCCGCCGTTGTTCATCAGTTGAACCCAAACGGTGGGTATGGTCACGATGGTTGTGAAGAGCAGTTGGTAAAGGAAATAGTAGATGACGAGTTTGATTGTCCGTACCATAATTCTAAGCGTTTTATTCGTTTAACATTGATTATTTATCGTTTTTCGATATGCAAAGGTAAAGAGAGTTTTGAATAATGCAAAGAAAAACGAGAAAAATTTATCGAAAAACGATAAATTTTTAGGGCTTGTCATTCAGACGACCGAAGGGAGGAAGAATCTCGGAAACATAAACGTGGATGCATTCGAGATTCTTCGCTTCACTGCGTTTCGCTCTGAATGACAATAAATGTGGGATAATGAATTTATTGAAACACTTTGATAGTCTTTTCCTTATCCTTCTGCATTTGTGCAATTAATTCGTCAATCGAATCGAATTTTACTTCGGGACGAAGGAAGTCGATGAACTCGATACGCATCTTCTGATGATAGATGTCGCCTTGGAAGTCGAGGATATGTACTTCGATGCTGAGGTCATCGCCATTATTGAGGGTGGGTCGATGACCGATGTTCAGCATCCCTTTCCATTCTTGTTCGTTCACGAATACGCGAACGGCATACACACCAACGGAGGGAATTAGCTTGTTGAGGAAATCAACGCTCAAATTCGCGGTAGGGAAACCTATCTTACGTCCCACCTTATAACCATCGACCACGGTACCTTCCAGGAAGTAGTTGTAACCCAAGTATTTCTTGGCCGTAGAGACATCACCCGAAAGCAAGGCACGACGGATGGCGGATGAGCTTACCTTGTCCTGCTCTTGGGTATAAGCGGTGGCTTGCATGATGTGGATGCCCAACTCCCGTCCGTATCGGCAATAGTCCTCGAATGTCTCGGTGCGGTTATGGCCGAAGCGATGGTCGTAGCCAATGACCAGCATCCGTACCTTATATTTATCATAAAGCAGTTGCATGAACTCCCATGCCG
>JAFQBF010000061.1 GCA_017416735.1 Bacteroidaceae bacterium
ATGAATTCCGGGCAATCCCAAAAGCTGGCGGTAGGTTCTACGGTGCTGCAATAGGTAAAGGCAGCCACCACGAAAGCAATCCAACCCACCAGGTTGTTCACAAGTTTGTACTGTTTCATGAAATCTGTTTTGTTCGTTAACGTTCAAATAGCGTGCAAAGATAATAAATAAAAACGAAACGGATGTCTAAGTATATGTTATTTAGTGTTATTCTTGTGTTTTGCCTTCAGCCTTCAAACTTCTTGTTGGATAGATACTTAATGCTGAAGGCATCTCTTTTTATGCCTTCAGCTTGGTTTCAGCCGGCAAAACAAATTGTTTTTCGACGCAACGCTTCTTCAACTTTTGGAAAAAGTTGAAGAAGAATTCAGAAAAGTTGATGTTGTTTTGAGGTAAACGTGAAGGCGTTTTTTTAAATCGCCTTCGCGATTTATTTTTTTAACAACAAGAGTGATTTGTCATTCTGAGCGTTAGCGAAGAATCTGTAAACACAAATATATGTACACGGATTTTTCGGACGTAGTCTTCAACAACTCGTCTTCCTCCCTATGTCAGAATGGCACGAGAAGGGGATTTTCGTATAAAATGAAGGAGAATGTTGCCCCTAAATTGACGCAGAACCAAAGTTTTAATCAATTTTCTTGCACCATTCCGCTTGTTTGCTTACCTTTGGGATATAAAAAGGTATATATTATGACTCTTCAACAACTGGAATACATCTTGGCCGTGGCCCGGCACGGACACTTCGGACGCGCAGCCGACGCCTGCAACGTGACACAGCCCACCCTGAGCGCAATGATAGCCAAACTGGAAGAAGAAATAGGCGCAAAGCTGTTCGACCGCAACCGTCAGCCCATTTGTCCCACGCCGGTAGGAGAGAAGGTGGTTCGTCAGGCTCGTGAGGTGCTTTCTCAAGCAGATAATATTAAGGATATCGTTCAGGAAGAAAAGCAATCATTGGCAGGCATCTTCCGCATAGGCATCCTCCCCACCATTGCCCCCTATCTGTTGCCAAGATGCTTCCCGCAGATGATGAAGCGATATCCCACACTCGACATACGCCTGCGCGAGATGAAGACACACCAAATAAAGCAAGCATTGACCCAAGGCGACATCGATGCAGGCATACTGGCCACCATCGACGGCCTGGAAGACTATGAACAGACCACCCTGTTCTATGAAAAGTACATCGGCTATGTGGCACGCACCGATGCCTTGTTCCAGAAGGAGGTGATACGCACCGCCGATGTGGCACAGAGCCGCGAACTGTGGTTGCTGGACGAAGGGCATTGCTTCCGCGACCAGATGGTGCGGTTCTGCCAGATGAAGTCCTCACAATCCAGCCAGTTGGCCTACAACTTAGGCAGTATGGAGACATTTATGAGGATGGTGGAAAGCGGGATGGGCATCACCTTCATCCCCGAACTGGCCGAAATGCAGCTCAGCCAACCCCAGAAAGAGTTGACACGTCCGTTTGCCATCCCCGTACCCACCCGTCAGCTCATCCTCATCACCCGCCGCGACTTCATCCGACGCACACTGCTGGACGTCATCGTGAAGGAGATACAAGCCTGCGTACCCAAGGAGATGCTGAAGCTGAAAGCCGGACAGGCGCTGGTGTGAGTTTATTAAAACCATCAGTGTCATTCAGAACGGAACGAAGTGTAGTGAAGACGTGTTGTTGAGCGTAGCGAAAAATCTCGGTAACATAAAGTGTGTGTTACCGAGATTCTTCGCTTCGCTCTGAATGACAATTCATAACTAAAATAGAAATCCTCTATCCCCCCATAAAACCATTCAATCGGTTTTCTTGTTTCATTCGGAAAATTTGCTATATTTTTGTAGCAGAAAAAGAAAACAAATAGTATTAACGATTAAATAAAGAAAAACGATTATGACACCAATTATCAATGCACAGCTCCCCGAATTCAAAGTACAGGCGTATCACAACGGCCAGTTCAGAACCGTAACCAATGACGACGTGAAAGGAAAGTGGGCCATCTTCTTCTTCTATCCCGCAGACTTCACCTTCGTGTGTCCCACAGAGTTGGTAGACCTCGCCGAAAAGTATGACAAGCTGAAATCACTCGGCGTGGAAGTGTATTCCGTAAGCACCGACTCGCACTTCGTCCACAAGGCTTGGCACGATGCCAGCGAAAGCATCCGAAAGATTACCTATCCGATGTTGGCCGACCCGACAGGCGTACTGAGCCGTGGCTTCGGCGTGATGATTGAAGAAGACGGTATGGCGTATCGCGGCACCTTCCTCGTCAATCCGGAAGGCAAGGTGAAGATTGCCGAAATCCAGGACAACAGCATCGGCCGTAATGCCGACGAACTTGTCCGCAAGGTAGAAGCCGCCCTCTTCGTGGCCAACCATCCGGGTGAAGTTTGCCCGGCCAAGTGGAAACAAGGTGCCGAAACACTGAAACCAAGCATCGACCTCGTAGGGAAAATCTAAATCAGACATTTTACAATGTCATCCAGAGCGAAGCGAAGGATCTCGGTAACATAAAGGTGGATGTACACAGATCCTTCACTTCGTTCAGGATGACACGATTAACGAAAAACTCTCAAACTCATCACAACTATGTTAGAATCCTCTATCCTCCAACAAGTAACTGAAATCTTCCGCAATCTGGAAGCCGATTATACATTCCGTATCAGCCAGTCTCCTCTGCGTGAGGAGAGCAGTCAGCTGATAGAGTTTCTCAATGATTTTGCAAGTACCTCACCGCATCTCAAGGTCGAAATCCACGAAGCCGATGGCGATACCTTGGCCTTTACCCTCCTGAAGAATGGCAAGCACACAGGCATCACCTTCCGGGGCATTCCGAACGGACACGAGTTCACTTCGCTCCTGCTGGCCGTACTCAATGCCGACGGCAAGGGAAAGAACCTGCCCGATGAAGGTATCTCTTGCCGCATCCGTGCCCTCCAAGGCGACATCCGCTTGCAGACTTACGTGTCGCTCACCTGTACCAACTGCCCCGATGTGGTGCAGACGCTCAACGTCTTCGCCTTGCTGAATCCGAACATCCGTCACGAGATGGTGGACGGTGCACTCTTCCAAAGCGAAGTGGACGAAAATGGAGTGCAGGCCGTTCCATCGGTCTTTGCCGACGGAAAGCTGATTCACGTGGGACGCGGCTCGCTCAGTGAATTGCTGGAGAAACTGGAAGAGGTCTATCCGTCTTGTCCGACTTCCGAAGACGAAAAACCCCCAATCCATCGGGCTTTTGACCTGTTGGTGTTGGGTGGAGGTCCTGCCGGAGCATCGGCGGCCATCTACTCCGCCCGCAAGGGGCTGAAGGTGGCGATGCTGGCCGAACGCATCGGCGGACAAGTGAAGGAGACCGTGGGCATCGAGAATCTGATTTCCGTACCTTATACGACAGGAAACCAGCTGGCCGACAATCTCCGCACGCACCTCACGCACTATCCCATTGAACTGTTCGAGAACCGACGCATCGAGTGTGCCGACCTGGAAGGCAAGGAAAAGCAAGTGACCGTGAAGGGTGGCGAAGTGTTCAGTGCTCCGGCGGTTATCATTGCAACAGGTGCCGGATGGCGTCGATTGAATGTGGAAGGTGAAGCCGAATACATCGGCCGCGGAGTGGCATTCTGTCCGCACTGCGACGGGCCGTTCTATGCCGGAAAGGAAGTGGCCGTAGTGGGAGGCGGAAACTCGGGCATCGAAGCCGCCATCGACCTGGCGGGCATCTGTAAGAAAGTGACGGTCATCGAGTTTATGGACACTCTGAAAGCCGACCAGGTTCTTCAGGACAAGGCAAGAAGTCTGCCGAATGTGGATATTCTGACATCCACACAGACAATGGAAGTGAAAGGAAACGGCGAAAAGGTTACGGCACTGCAACTGAAGAACCGCCAGACCGAAGAGCTTCACGAACTCCCCCTGGACGGTGTGTTCGTGCAAATAGGCCTCAGTGCCAACAGTCAGCCCTTCGCCGGACTCGAGAAGACACGCATCGGCGAAATCGTGATAGACGCCCATTGCCGCACGAACATTCCGGGAGTCTATGCCGCCGGCGACGTCTCGTCCGTGCCCTACAAGCAGATCATCATCGCTATGGGCGAGGGAGCCAAGGCCGCCCTCACTTCCTTTGATGACCGCGTGCGTGGAGTGGTGTGAGCATTCTCACCACAAAGTACACGGAGTTTCACAGAGTTCTTTTAATGAGAGTGTGTCGAAAAAACTCACTATCATTTTGTCATCCAGAGCGAAGCGAAGGATCTCGAGAACATCAAGTGGATGTTACCGAGATCCTTCACTACGTTCAGGATGACACTTTGATAGGGTGATTACATAATGACTTTACCCACACTTAATGAATGTGATTGGAAAATAGAATCACCGCTTCAGCTCCCGAGCTACACGAAGCATCTCCTCCGCCCAGTCATAGCTCAGCGGATTCACCGGCACGACACGCAAGCCCGATTCATCAGCTATGAGACGGGCATTCCGCACATCGAACTCCTGCTGCACGAAGATGACACGCACTTTCTCCTTCCGGCAAGTCTCGATCAAAGCCTGGAGCGTGGCGGGCGAAGGCTCTTTGCCTCCCTCCTCGATGCTGATTTGCTTCAACCCATAGTCGCGGGCGAAGTAGCTCAGGGCAGGATGATAAATCAGGAAAGTGCTGTCTGCATCCGCCAGAAGCGTGCGGACCTCCGCATCGGTCCTGGCGATGACCCGTTTCAACGAGTCCAGGCGTTGCCTATACTCCGCCTGATGGTCGGCATCCAGCTGGCAGAGGGCAGCACTGATATTGTCGGCAATGACCGAAGCGTTGCGGGTAGAGTTCCAGATGTGCGGCTCCACGCCTCCCTCGTGGTAGTGGTCGCCGTGGTGATGCCCTTCCTCACGAATCAGCTCCACCCCCTTCGAGGTATCATAAACTTTCATATCGGGATGGTTGGCCGTCAGCTTCTCCATCCACGCAAGTTCGAAGCCGATGTAGCCGATGCGCAGATACGCTTCACTCCGGCTGAGGTTGACCAGCTGCTGGGGAGTCGGGTCATAGCTCTCGGGACTGCTTCCCTTCGGCACCATACTCACCACCTCGAAGCGGTCGCCCGCAATGGCTTCCGTGAAGTGGCGGAGCGGCTCCAGCGTGACGGTGATGACAGGCTTCCCGGAGTTGTGGCTGGCATTCCCGCAACCATATAATATAAATAAGGTAAGGATGTAGATGAGTTTCTTCATAATGTAATACTTTAAATGTGTAAAAAGTTGCATCAGTTGTCCTGTCATTCCCCAATTAAAATTAATTATCAATTATGATGGCACTTCAATACCCGATGCGGGAACGTGCCGTGTCCCAGCATCTCGATCGGACAGCCGAAATGTTCTTCCAGCCATTCCGTCGGCACTTCGGTGTGCGGATGATAGTGCACCGTTTCGTTCACGCAAGCGATGGTCTTCACGTTCTTCAGCACCGTGCCGATGTCGTGGCTCACCAAGACAATCGCCCGTTCGCGGTTGATTTCTTCCAGCAGCGAATACAGTTTCGCCTCGAAACGCTTGTCGATGTACGTGTCCGGCTCGTCGAGGATGACCACTTCGGGATTCGACACCAAGGCACGTCCCAGCAAGGCACGCTGCAGCTGACCGCCGCTCAGTTCGCCGATGGCCCGATGTTCCAGTCCTTCCAGCCCCATCCGTGCAAGGATGCGCCGCACTTGCTCGTGATGCTTGGCAGTGTATCGGCTCAGGAGTGCCTTCTGCTTGCTCAAGCCCGAGAGCACGACCTCATACACCGAGATGGGAAACTTCCGGTCGATGCTGTTGTATTGCGGCAGATAGCCCATCGTGATTTCGGGCACTTCGCATCCGTCCTTGTAGAAACGCATCTGTCCTTGGGATGGTTTATGCAATCCCAAGATGCACTTCACGAGTGTTGTCTTGCCGCCTCCGTTCGGTCCGATGACTCCCAAGAAGTCGCGTTCATAGACCGTCAGGTCCACTTGGCTGAGGACGGTCTTGCCATCGTATGCGGCACAGAGTCCGTTGATTTGGATGATGCTGTTCATTGTTTTGAGTTATAACTGAATCTATTTTCGTCGCTCTCAATATCTCCCGCTTCCCTCCCGGAGGTCCCGGAAGGCGTTCCACCTTGAAGCCCGCTGCTTGGAGCATCCGTCGCACCACCCCTTTGGCGCAATACGTGGTCAGGATGCCTCCTTCGTTCAGTATGCTGTACAGTATGTCAAAGAGCGGCTGGCTCCACATCTCGGGCTGCTTCTCCGGTGCGAAGGCATCGAAGTAGATGATGTCATACCCCTTCTCGAACTGATGACGGGTGAAGTCACCTTCCGTCTTGTGCAGGGTGAACCAGGGCGAAAGCTCCACGTCCTCCTCCCAAGGAGCCTGATGGATGGCGAAGTAGTCTTCCGTGTGACCTTGTCCGATGACGGACGGATAGTCCAGGCTGCGGACAACTTCCAGGGTCAGCGGGAAGCGTTCGATGCCCGTGTAATGCACTTTCCTTCGGGATGCTTCGGCTTCCATCAGCGTGAGGAAGCAGTTCAGTCCCGTTCCCAGTCCGATTTCGAGGATGCGGGGCTCGATGGCGGCAGCGTGCTTCAAGCCCATATCGATGAAGATATGCTTCGACTCGGTGAGTGCTCCCTTCACGGAATGATAGTGCTCGTCGAGTTCGGGCACGTAGAGCGTATAGCTGCCGTCGGCGGTTTGTTCCAGTTTCATAGGTCAATGTATGAGGGATGCAGCTTCCATCACTCCCCAAACCAGGAGGGCATAGCGCAGAATCTTTCCGATGGTCATCGAGAGCAGGACAATCCAGATATTGGCGCGCATCATTCCCAGCACGATGCTGATGGCGCTGCCCAGCAGGGGGATGAAGGCAAAGAAAGCCATCCACGCGCCTCGTCCCTGCACGAAGCGTTCGGCCTTGTCCAGTTTTTCCTTGCTCACGTGGAAGTATTTTTCTATCCAGACCATATTCCCGAGATGGCCCATCCAGTAACAGGTCATACCGCCTGCCACGTTTCCGGCTGTTGCGGCCAGCGTGCAGATGGTAGGGTCGAGCCCCAACGGACCGACACACGCCACCAATACAGCTTCCGAGCTGAACGGTATCACACTGCCTGCGATGAAGGAGCCCAAGAACAATCCCCAGTATCCCCAATCTATCAGGAATTGAAGAAATGCATCCATAAGTTATAGACTGTAAGTACGATGATGGATGCAAAGATAACAACAAAAAAGATTCCCGAGAAACGATTTTTTGTTAAAGTAAACAAACGTCCTCCTAAAAATGCGGCACAGATGCATTGCACGGGCAACAGGGCATCGAGGTATCGGGGCATCAGCAGCGTCATCACTGTGGTCCATCCCCCGGCATAGGCCAGGAAGGTATGGAAGATGCGTGTGCGTGTGCGGTCGGTGTAGGAGACATAGCCGTAATGAATGGCGCTGACGAGCAGGAATCCCGTGGTCACAGCCCACGAAACCGCTTCGGCGGACGACAGATGGGCATAGCTGAGGGGTGCGAATGTGACCATTTCCTTCAGCGGACGGATGAAGCGTTCCGTCTGTCCGTTCCAGAAGGTGTAGCCGAACAGGAACCAGTAAGGCGTGGCCAGTCCTAAGAGACAGGCGCAGACGCTCTTGAGGCTGAAGGAGCGGAAAGGCACCAAGCCGGCCGTGAACAGCGGAATGAACCACACGGCGGGCGGGAAAAAGAGGCTGCACGTGCCGATGATGAGAAAGGCGTTATAGACCGGTGTGGCAGGTCGGGGCGACTCGTAGCTGCGGAAGAGTTGGGTGACGGCCAGCAGGAAGGCCGGCGGAAACAGGTCGCTTCCTTGGAACGGATGGAGGAAGCACATCGAGGAGACCAGCAGTCCATAGACGGACACGGGCAGGGAAGTCCGTGTGCGGATGAGGGTGAAGGCCGTGTTGGCTTCAATCATCACATAGCCCGTCAGAACTAAGATGCCCAATCCGGCCAGTTCGTCCCATCCGCCGAAGCCTGCGCACCACAGCATCAGGCATACCACCACTGCGACGGGAAGGGTCAGCCTTCCCGTCGCCACTTGTGTCTGTATGCGGATGATTTCTTCCATTACAGGTCAAATCCGATGTCCGAGCGGAAGTACTTCTTGTCGAAGCTGATTTTCTGTGCTCCGGCAAACGACTGTGCCAGGGCTTCTTCCTTGTCGGCTCCATACGAGCTGACGGCGATGACACGTCCTCCGGCTGTTACCACTTGTCCGTCCTTCAGGGCGGTGCCTGCGTGGAACACGATGCTGTCCTTCACGTCGTCCAGTCCCGTGATGGGGTATCCCTTGTCGTAGGCTTCGGGATAGCCTCCCGAGACGAGCATCACGCATACGGCAGCGCGTTCGTCTATTTCGAGGGTCTTTTCGTCGAGGTTTCCGGCAGCTACCCCTTCGAAGAGTTCCACCAAGTCGCTCTTGATACGCAGCATTACGCTTTCCGTTTCGGGGTCACCCATACGTACGTTGTATTCAATCACCATCGGTTCGCCCTTCACGTTGATAAGGCCGAAGAAGATGAATCCCTTGTAGTCGATGCCTTCGGTGGCGAGACCTTCCACTGTGGGGCGGATGATGCGTTCTTCCACCTTCTGCATCCACTGCTTGTCGGCGAACGGCACGGGCGAGATGCTTCCCATACCTCCGGTGTTCAGACCCTTGTCGCCTTCGCCGATGCGCTTGTAGTCCTTGGCTTCGGGCAGAATCTTGTAGTTCTTTCCGTCGGTCAGCACGAATACGGAACATTCCGTGCCGCTGAGGAACTCTTCGATGACCACCGTTGCCGATGCGCCTCCGAACCTGCCTCCTAACATTTCCTTCAGTTCCTTCCGGGCTTCTTCCAGGGTGGGGAGGATGAGTACGCCCTTCCCGGCGCAGAGTCCGTCGGCCTTCAGCACGTATGGCGCTTCCAGTGTTTCCAGGAAAGCGAGTCCTTCTTCCAGGTTGTCGGCGGTGATGCTCTTGTATCCGGCTGTGGGGATTCCGTGCCGCATCATAAATTCCTTGGCAAATTCCTTGCTGCCTTCCAGTACGGCACCCGTCCGGCTCGGTCCGATGACGGGGATGTCCTTCAGCGCTTCGTCTTCCTTGAAGAAGTCATACACGCCCTTCACCAGCGGGTCTTCGGGTCCTACCACGACCATCTGTATGCCGTTTTCCAGGACGAATGTCCTGATGGCTTCGAAGTCGTCGGCCTTGATGGCCACGTTTTCGCCCACGTTGCGTGTTCCGGCATTTCCCGGGGCGATGTACAGTTTCTCGATTTTCGGGCTTTGGGCTATTTTCCAAGCCAAGGCGTGTTCGCGTCCGCCTGATCCTAATAATAAGAGTTTCATATATGTTGCTGTTGTTAAAGCATTTGTCATTCAGACGACCGGAGGGAGGAAGAATCTCGGTAACATAGCGTAGCAATAAGTGGATGTTCCCGAGATTTTTCGCTTCGCTCTAAATGACAAATTAGGTTTAATTTATTTCAAATAATCCTCAAAATACTGGGTGATGCGTTCGTGCAGGTGTACACGGTCGCGTCCCGCCATATTGTGTCCGTCTCCCGGATAGATGAAGTAGTCCGGGTGCGTACCGGCATCGATGCAGGCACGGAGGAAGGCGATGCTGTGCTGCGGCACACACACCGGGTCGTTGGCACCGATGATGATCTGCAGCTTGCCCTTCAGGTCGCCGGCCCGCTGGGTGAGGTCGGAGTTCCTGTAACCTTCCGGGTTGTCCTGCGGGGTGTCCATATAGCGTTCGCCGTACATCACTTCATACAGTTTCCAGTCGATGACCGGTCCGCCGGCTACCCCTACCTTGAACACGTCGTTGTACGTCAGCATCAGGTTGGTGGTCATAAATCCGCCGAAGCTCCAGCCGTGTACGCCGATGCGTCCTGCATCCACGTAGCCGAGTGACTTCAGCAGTTCCACTCCCTTCATCTGGTCCTTCATCTCCTCTACACCGAGCTGTCGGTGCGTCACGTTCTCAAATTCCAGGCCACGGTTCGAGCTTCCTCGGTTGTCCACGGTCAGCATCACGTAACCCTTCTGCGCCATATAGAGGTCCCAACCGCGCACGCCATAGTTATACGTGTCGGTGATGTTCTGTGCGTGCGGTCCGCCATACACATAGATGATGGCCGGATACTTCTTGCCGGCATCAAAGTTCACCGGTTTCACGAGGCGGTAATACAGGTCCGTCTTCCCGTCGGCCGCCTTGATGGTGCCGAGGGTGATTTCCGGCACGTTGTATGCCTCCATCGGATGTTCGGCGTCCAGCAGGCTGATGCCCTTCTTCTTGCCGTTGGTGGGAAGCACTTCGATGCGTCGGGCCACGTTGTGCGCCGTCCAGTTGTCGATGATGTACTTTCCGCTTCCCGAGAGCTGTACGCGGTGCGTACCTTCCGCCTGGCCGATGAGCTGTCGCTTTCCGTTCTTCACGTTCACGGCATAAGTGTTCGTCTGCAGGGGCGATATTTCGGTGCTTGCGATGATGACCTCCTTGTCCTTTTCGTTGAATCCCACGATGCCCTTCACTATCCACGCACCTTGGGTGAGCTGTCGGTGCGTCAGTTCGCCGTCCTTGCCCATTTCGAACAGGTAGAGGTGGTTATATCCGTCGCGCTGGCTCTGCAGGATGAACTTCGTGTCGTCCCACGGCAGGAACACGATGGGGTTCTGCGGTTCCACATACTTGGGATGCTTTTCTTCATACAGCATCGCCTCCTTCTCGCCGGTGGCGGCATTGTATCGGATGAGTTGCGCGTGGTTCTGCCCGCGGTTCAGTTCGATGACGTAGATGCTCTGTCCGTCGGGGCTCCAGCTCACGTTGGTGAAGTAGCGGTCGGTGGGGTCGCCGGCCTTCAGATAGACGGTTTCCTGAGTGGCAGGATGGAAGACACCGATGGTCACTTGGTGGCTCGTCATCCCCGCCATCGGATACTTGTCCGGTTCCAGCGTGGCGATGCGTGTCGAGGTGTTCACCTGCGGATAGTCCGTCACCATCGTCTGGTCCATCCGGTAGAAGGCGAGGCGGTCTCCCTTCGGGCTCCAGAAGATGCCGCTGTTGATGCCGAACTCGTTGCGGTGTACGCTCTGTCCGCAGAGCACCCCGTCCGGTTCGTCGGTCACCTGCAGTTCCTGTCCGTCGGCGGTGGTCACGTAGAGGTTGTTGCCGATGGTGTAGGCCAAGGCACGGCTCGTCGGGTTCCAGTCTTGATTAGCCGCCTTGGCGGGTATGGCCTGGCTCCAGACTATTTCCTGGGTGTCCAGGTCCATCAACGCCCGGTGCTTGCGGGTGTTCAGCAGCAGCCATTTCTGTCCGTAGGGCATCGAGATGCTGTAGAAGTGGTGCATCTTGCCCAATTCCTTGGCGGCAAGCAGGCCGTTCACCTCTTCCAGCGTGGTCAGGGTTTCCTCCTTTCCGTTGGCCGGATTGAAGGCTTTCAGTTCGTCTATTTCGCCTTTCAGCATCAGGTCGCCCCACCATCGGAGTCCCTGTATGTTCTTCGGCTGAAGGTTGAAGTAGTTGTTTCCTCCGGGCATCAAGTCTTCCAGTGTGAAGCTCTTCTTGTCTTGTGCCATCATCACGGATGTAGTCATAAGGATGATTGATAGCAGATTAAGTATTCTTTTCATATATAGTTCTTTTGTTTTTTATTCTTTATCCCACTTTCTATGGCCTTTGAAGTCCTTCTTTCCATCGAAACGCATCCCTTCGAAAGGTTTTCCTCCCGGGCGACGGCCTTCTCCTCTCTTGTCTTCACGTTTTCCGTCAAACTTGCGGTCGTTCCGGTCAAAACGCTTTCCCGTTTCGGGGCGTTCACCCGAGCTGCGGCGCGGACGGACATCGTCACGGCGGGGCTTGAACTCCTTGCCGTCGTTTTCCTGGCGGAAAGCCTTGTACTTGCCGTCGAACAGCTGGTACTTGCGGAACTGGCACTCCAAGGCACCGTTATAGAGTTCCACCTTCACCGAAGGCTTCAGGCCGATTTGGTCGAAACACTCGTCGCGGTAGCTCAATATCCAGGCATCGTTTCCGGCAAAGGCGTGCTTCAGGCGTTCGCCTATCATCTTGTATAAGCCCAGAAGGTCGTCCGTCGAGATGCGTTCGCCATACGGTGGGTTGGTGATGATGATGCTCTTTTCCTTCGGTTGTTCGAACTGCTGGAACGGTTGCAGCTTCAGCGTGATTTCCTTGCTCAGTCCGGCAGCCTTCACATTGCGCGTGGCTATTTCGTTCGCCTTCGGGTTGTTGTCATAGCCATAAATCCGATGGTTGAATGCCCGTTCTGCGGAGTCGTCGTTGTAGATGGAGTCGAACAAGTCGGGGTCGAAGTCCACCCATTTTTCGAAAGCAAATTCTTTGCGGAACACCCCCGGAGCGATGTTTCGGGCAATGAGTGCCGCTTCGATGGGGATGGTACCCGAACCGCACATCGGGTCGATAAGGTCGCATTCGCCCTTCCATTCCGTCATCAGAATCATCCCGGCTGCCAACACCTCGTTCAGCGGCGCTTCCACGGCTTCCTGACGATAGCCACGGCGGTGGAGCGATTCGCCCGAGCTGTCGAGTGAGAGGGTGCAACGGTCTTCGGCGATGTGGATATGGAGCAATACGTCCGGGTTGTTGATGCGCACGTTAGGGCGTTCGCCTGTCTTGTCGCGGAAGTAATCCACAATGGCATCCTTTACCTTGTATGCTACGAACTTGCTGTGGCGGAACTCGTTGGAGAATACTACGGCATCCACCGCAAAGCTCTTGGTGTTGTCTAAGTAGTTTTCCCAAGCGATGGACTTGATGTTTTCATATACTTCGTCGGCTGTGTTGGCCTTGAAGTGCTTGATGGGCTTCAGAATGCGTATGGCCGTTCGCAGGCAGAAGTTTGCCTTGTACATCAAGGCCTTGTCACCCGTAAAAGCCACCATACGGTTACCTATCTCAATGTTACTGGCTCCTAACTCAGTAAGTTCTTTGGCCAACACTTCTTCCAGTCCGTGGAAGGTTTTGGCTATCAACTCGAATTCTTCCTTCATAAGGGTATGTAATTACGTAATTTCAATTGACGCTACAAATTTACATAATTTCTTGGGAATGTTAAAGTTTTAGGAACGTATTTAGTGCTTGCGTTGCACAATTCTTGCCCCTGCCGGCACATCTTCCGTTATCCAGATGTTCCCTCCCACGGTAGCTCCCCTTCCGATGGTGACTCTTCCCAGGATGGTGGCGTTGGAATAAACGATGACGTTGTCCTCCAAAATGGGGTGTCGGGGAATGCCTTTGATAGGGTTGCCTTCTTCGTCCAGCGGGAAGCTCTTGGCTCCCAAGGTCACTCCTTGATAGAGTTTCACGTGATTGCCGATGATGCAGGTAGCGCCTATCACGACTCCCGTGCCGTGGTCGATGGTAAAATGATGGCCTATCTGTGCACCGGGATGGATGTCGATGCCTGTTTCCGAATGAGCCATCTCCGTGAGGATGCGGGGAATAAGGGGGACTCCCAACAGAAGCAGTTCGTGGGCGATGCGATAGTTGCTGATGGCTCGGATGGCGGGATAGCAACTGATGATTTCGCCGAAACAAGTGGCTGCGGGGTCGCCATTGTAGGCAGCTACCACATCGGTGGCAAGGATGCGTCGCATTTCGGGCAGCTTACTGATGAATTGGGCGCTCAAGAGGGATGCCGTCTTCCGGTCAGGGTTGATTTTCAGTCCGTTGTTCTCTTGCCCGAAGCAAAGTCCGGCTTGGATTTGTTCGGTCAGCAGGTTGAAAAGTTTTTCCACATTTACCCCGATGTGGTAGGGGATGGTATGCTTGTTCACGGTGGAGTTTCCGAAATATCCGGGGAAGAGGATGGCGCGTGCCAATTCCACGATTTTTTGCAATGATTGCGAGGAAGGAAGCGGGTCTCCTTCTTTATGTTGTTGGTACAAGCCTTCGTACGACCGGCTGTCGGAGAGTTCTTCGACTGTTTGGGTCAACAGGTGTGAGTAATCGATTGTAGCCATAATTTTCTTGTTTTTAGTTCGCAAAAATAAAGATTTGTATTCATTTAAACAACAAAATGTGTGTAGTGTAAAGAATTTGCTTTATTTTTGCAGAAAATAGAAGAATTATGCCAAGCAAGAATCCATTTGCCTATAAGGCCAAGCAACAAGGTAAGAAGAAATCCACCGGCAAGCGGGTAGGGAAGTCGAAGCCCGAAAAGGCGAACAACCAGCTGAACCGGAGGGTGAAGTAAAATAAAAGGAAACGGGAGCAAATGCCTTTCTGCTTGCTCCCGAATCTTCTTTTCCGCATAATGGAACAGGCGGATATGTGCATCCGCATTGAGAAATGCGAAGTCAAGTTTTTGAATGATTATTTTTAGAAATATTTATTCAGCCCAAAACTTGAAGAAGAATTTTCAAATGTTGCTGATGTTTTCAGATTTCTTCTTCAAGTTTTCCCACTTTTTCGCCTTCGCAAAATAAAGATTCGCCTTCGCGTTTTTATTTTTTGCGGAGACAAATTTTTTCAACGTCCGAAAACTCATGTCACTCATTGCACGAGTATTGCAACTCGTTGATTCTCAAGTTATCCCCGTGCAATGACAAGCGAAAATGCCATGTCACTGATGTCACTCTTGCAATCGAGTGACATCAGTGACATGCGAAAAACAAGCACATTACACGGGGAAGTGTTGATATTCAATGGTTTATGATATCCGTGCAATGAGTGCAATGGGATTGAGAAAGTAAACTGAATGACATCGGCCTTTATCAGTCTTTGCGTCTCTGCGTTTGATAAAAAACATCAACTATTCCACCAAAGCAAAGTCCAACTGCTTGCGTTCCAGGTTGGCACGGGCTACTTTCACGCGGATAGGGTCTCCCAAACTATACTTCTTGTGATAACGGCGACCGGTGAGGCAATAAGCCTTTTCGTCGAAGTCGTAGTAGTCGTCATCCAGCTCGCGCATCGGAATCATACCTTCGCACTTGTTCTCGTTGATTTCTACATAAAGTCCCCATTCGGTCACACCCGAGATGGTGCCTTCGAACTCCTGTCCCATACGTTCGCCCATAAATTCCACTTGCTTGTACTTGATGGAAGCGCGTTCGGCATTGGCGGCTATCTGTTCCATTTCCGAGCTATGGTCGCACAAGTCTTCGTACTTGGCTTCCTGGGCGGTACGTCCACCGGCCAGATAGCGGGCCAACAGACGGTGCACCATCATGTCCGGGAAACGGCGGATGGGCGAAGTGAAGTGGGTGTAGTAGTCGAACGCCAAACCGTAGTGCCCGATGTTGTGGGTGGAATACTTGGCCTTCTGCATGGTTTTCAGCGATATCATTTCCACTAAGTTCTGTTCCTTCTTGCCCTTGATTTCATGAAGCAGTTTGTTGAGTGACTTCGCTACTTCCGTCTTGCTTCCCGAGGTGCGGATTTTGTAGCCGAAGCGGTTGACGAACCAGTTGAGGTTTTCCAGCTTGTCGGGGTCGGGAAGGTCGTGGATGCGGTAGGGGAATACCTTGGCTTTCTTGTCTTTGGCTACCTTGCCGATGCGTTCGGCCACGGTGCGGTTGGCCAGCAGCATAAATTCCTCGATGAGCTTGTTGGCTTCCTTCGATTCCTTGAAATAGACGCTCAGCGGTTTGCCTTTCTCGTCGATTTCAAAGCGTACTTCCACGCGGTCGAAATCGACGGCTCCCGAGGCCATGCGGTTCTTGCGCAGAATCTGTGCCAACTCGTTCAGCTTCAGGATTTCGTCCTTGTATTCGCCTTCGCCTGCCTCGATGACGGCCTGTGCTTCTTCGTAAGTGAATCGGCGGTCGCTCTTGATGACGGTCTTCACGATGCGCGACTTCTTCACTTCGGCTTTGTCGTTCATCTCGAAGATGGCGGAGTAAGCTAATTTTTCTTCGTTCGGACGGAGGGAGCAGAGCAGGTTGCAGAGGCGTTCGGGGAGCATCGGGATGGTGCGGTCCACTAAATAGACGGAGGTGGCGCGCTTTTCGGCTTCCTTGTCGATGATGCTTCCTTCCTTCACGTAATGCGTCACGTCGGCAATGTGTACGCCCACTTCCCACAAGCCCGGCTTGATGGGGCGGATGGAGAGTGCATCGTCGAAGTCCTTGGCATCCTTCGGGTCGATGGTGAAGGTGGTGATGTCGCGGAAGTCTTCGCGTTCGGCATAGTCTTCGGGGGTGATGACGTCCGAAATCTTGTCGGCAGCGGCTTCCACGGCCTTCGGATAGACGTATGGCAGTCCGAACTCAGCCAGGATGGCGTGCATTTCGGTGGTATTGTCTCCGGCTTGTCCCAGGATGTCGATGACCTTGCCGATGGGGTTCTTGGCGTCTTGCGGCCATTCCACCACCTTTACCACAGCCTTGTCGCCGTTCTTTCCGCCCTTCAGCATGTCGCGTGGGATGAAGATGTCGTTGGCCAGGTTGCGGTCTTCGGTCAGCAGGAAGGCATAATATTTGTCCACCTTCAGTGTGCCGACGAAGGTTTCTTTCGAGCGTTCAAGGATTTCGATGACTTCGCCTTCCACCTTGCGTCCTCTGCGCTTGGCGGTGAGGGATATTTTCACCTTGTCGCCGTGCATGGCGTGTCCGGATTTCCGTTCGGCAATGAAGATAGGTTCGCTACCGTCGTCGGGCACGAAGGAGTTCTTCCCGTTGCTTTTCCGTTGGAAGGTGCCGGTCAGGATGATGCCGTGGTTGTTCAGCTTGAGGTGTCCGTTTTCCATCACTTGCAGGAAGTCGTCTTCCGCCATTTCGTTCAGAATGTCCACGCAGAGCATTTTCAGCGGATGGGTAGTGAGGTTCAGTCCGCGGAATATTTGCTTGAGGGCAAAGTCTTCACCCGGTCGCATCTGCATCCAGGTCATCAGTTGTTCGGCCAGTTCGCTCTTTCTCATGTGCTTGCCGGCTTTCTTTTCTTTCTTCTTAGTCATAGTGATGGTCGTTTTATGTTTCTTGTTACAAAGAAAACAATTTTTTTTGAATAATGGCGGTTGGCGAGGAGTTTTTTTAATTTTGCGAAGGCGTTTTGTTTTCATCGTGTTGTCTTCTGTCCGCTTTTGAAAGATTCACCACAAAAACCAACCTTTTTATATCGAGACAATGGTAAATTTCCCGTATCTTTGCAACTTGTTTCAATAAATTAAAGGAATGGAAGGAAAAAAAGTATTGGTGACGGGTGCCAGCGGATTCATCGGCAGCTTTCTGGTGGAAGGCGGCCTGGAACGTGGTATGCAGACATGGGCAGGCATCCGCAAGACCAGTAGCCGGAAATATTTGCAGGACAAGCGGATCCGATTTGCCGAACTGAACTTCGGCGACAAGCAGAAGCTGAAAGAGCAGTTGGCCGCTCACAAGCAGGAGCACGATGGATGGGATTACATCGTTCATTGTGCCGGAGTGACCAAATGCCTGCACAAGGAAGACTTCGACAAGGGAAACTTTCAGGCGACCGTGAATTTCGTGGAGGCTCTGAAAGAACTCGATATGGTGCCCGAGCGTTTTATGTACATCAGCTCGCTGAGCATCTTCGGCCCGATACACGAGGAAGACTATGCACCTATCAGCGAATGCGATGAGGCACAGCCCAATACGGCATACGGTGTGAGCAAGCTGAAATCGGAAAAGTATCTGCAATCGTTGACGGACTTTCCTTACGTCATCTATCGGCCGACGGGTGTCTATGGCCCTCGTGAGCGCGACTATTTCCTGATGGCACAGAGTGTGAAGCAGCACGTGGACTTTGCCGCCGGATTCAAGCGTCAGGACATCACCTTCATTTATGTGAAGGATTTGGTGCAGGCCGTTTATTTAGGTGTAAAGCCCGAAGCCTTGCGTCGTGCCTATTTCGTGAGCGACGGCCAGGTTTATGCCAGCAGTACCTTCTCGGACTTGATAAAGAAGGAGTTGGGCAATCCGTGGCTTGTTCGCATCAAGTGTCCGTTGGTTATATTGAAACTCATTTCGATAGTGGCCGAAGCGGGCGCAAAGTGTTTGGGAAAGACCAGCACGCTGAACAGAGACAAGTATAACATTATGAAACAGCGCAACTGGAGATGCGACATCTCGCCGATTGTCAAGGAACTGGGCTTCTGTCCCGAGTATCTGTTGGAAAGGGGAGTGCAGGAAACCATTGCTTGGTATAAGGAGGAAAAATGGCTTTAGATTGGTTTAAGAGAGTGGAATCGTCGAAGGGGCTGTTTGCGGTGGAGCGCATCAGCCTGATATACAATGCAATCACCACCGTTATGATTGTGTTGCTCTTTTCGCGTATGGACCATCCCGGTGTGATGCTGGTGGAACGTGCCGGCATTGTGGCCATTACTTTTGCCTTGATTTATCTGTATCAGAAGTATCCTTGCCGCCTCTCGGCTTTTGTGCGGATGATTGTGCAGATGTCCTTCCTTATTTATTGGTATCCGGACACGTTCGAGTTCAACCGTCTTTTCCCGAACCTCGACCACTTGTTCGCTTCGGCCGAGCAGGCTTTGTTCGGTTGTCAGCCGGCGGTGGAGTTTATGAACCTGTGTCCATCCATTTGGTTCAGCGAACCGTTCAATTTGGGTTATTTCTTCTATTATCCGATGATTGCGGTGGTAGCCATCTACTATTTCATTTTCCGTTTCGAGTGGTTCGAGAAGGTGTCATTCGTGATGGTCACTTCGTTCTTCATCTACTATCTTATTTATATATTCTTGCCCGTGGCAGGACCTCAGTTCTATTTTCCGGCCATCGGTATGGACAATGTATGGGCAGAGAACTTCTTGTCCATCGGCGATTATTTCAATCACAACGATGTCCTTTTGCCGGGGCCTAACTTCGAGAAAGGATTGTTCTATCAGTTGGTAGAAGCTTCGCAGGAGGTGGGCGAACGTCCTACGGCAGCTTTCCCTTCGTCGCACGTGGGCATTTCCACCATCAGTATGATTATGGCTTGGCGTGTCAATCGGAAATTGTGTTATGGGTTGATGCCTTTCTATGTGTTGCTTTGTTGTGCCACGGTCTATATTCAGGCGCACTATCTCATCGATGTGTTTGCCGGTTGGGTTTCTGCTGTCGGTATCTATATTTTCTCCACTTGGATGTACAAGAAGTGGTTCGCTTCGCGGGATTTCAGCTTGGTGTTGAACCGTTGAGTGTTCGCTTGGAGTGTACGGATTCGTACAGGGGTGTCCGATATCGGACACCCCTGTTTCTTGTTATCTTGTTGATAATCAGTCGTGTCTTGTTCTGGCACGGAATTTGCAGGTAAAAAAGTGCCAATCGGATGTAACGTTTCGTTTGGTTTTTACGTCTAATCATAAACAAACATAAAATTCAATATAATAATGAAAAAGAATTTTTCCATTTTAGCTATGGCAGTGGTTGCGTCAGCCTTTACATCGTGTGCGACAGCTCAGGACGGTATCGTACCAAGTAAGAATTACGTGACAAAGAAAGTGGAAGTCGGAAAGTTTGATGGTATCTCTACCGCCACATCCATCGATGTTGCTTATACCCAGACAGCGGGCA
>JAFQBF010000062.1 GCA_017416735.1 Bacteroidaceae bacterium
TATGAGCAAGAAAGCCCTTTTAATGATTCTTGATGGCTGGGGAATCGGCACTCAAGGTAAGGAAGACGTGATTTTCAATACCCCAACTCCGTATTGGGACAGTTTGTTGGCCAACTATCCGCACTCTCAGTTGCAGGCAAGTGGTGAAAACGTAGGTTTGCCTGATGGTCAGATGGGTAACTCGGAAGTAGGTCACTTGAACATCGGTGCAGGTCGCATCGTTTATCAGGACTTGGTGAAGATTAACCGTGCATGTGCAGACAATAGCATCATGCAGAACAAGGAAGTGGTATCGGCATTCAGCTATGCCAAGGAAAACGGCAAGAACGTTCACTTCATGGGTTTGACATCCAACGGTGGTGTACACAGTTCTTTCGACCACTTGTTCAAGCTTTGCGATATCGCCAAGGAATATGGTGTAGGCGAACGTACTTTCATCCACTGCTTTATGGATGGTCGTGATACTGACCCGAAGAGCGGCAAGGGCTTCATCGAACAATTGACAGCTCATTGTGCTCAAAGCGCGGGCACGATTGCTTCCATTGTTGGCCGCTTCTATGCAATGGACCGTGACAAGCGTTGGGAACGTGTGAAGGAAGCATACGACCTCTTGGTAGAAGGCAAGGGTAAGGATGCTACTGACATGGTTCAAGCTATGCAGGAATCTTACGATGAAGGTGTAACTGACGAATTCATCAAGCCTATCCACAACAGCACCGTTGACGGTACTATCAAGGAAGGCGACGTGGTAATCTTCTTCAACTACCGCAACGACCGTGCCAAGGAATTGACCATTGTCCTCACTCAACAGGATATGCCGGAACAGGGTATGCACACTATTAAGGACTTGCAATACTATTGCATGACTCCGTACGATGCATCGTTCACTGGCGTACACATCCTCTTCGACAAGGAAAACGTTCAGAATACATTGGGCGAATACCTTGCTGCCAATGGCAAGACTCAGCTTCACATTGCTGAAACTGAAAAGTATGCTCACGTAACCTTCTTCTTCAATGGTGGCCGTGAAACTCCGTACGACAATGAAGACCGCATCCTCGTTCCTTCTCCAAAGGTAGCTACTTACGACCTGAAGCCTGAAATGAGTGCTTACGAAGTGAAGGACAAGTTGGTGGAAGCTATCGCTACCCAGAAGTATGATTTCATCGTGGTGAACTATGCCAACGGCGATATGGTGGGCCACACAGGTATCTATCCGGCCATCGAAAAGGCCGTAGTTGCCATCGACGAATGTGTAAAGGATACCGTAGAAGCAGCCAAGGCTAATGACTACGAAGTAATCATCATTGCCGACCATGGTAATGCCGACAATGCCCTGAATCAGGATGGTTCTGTCAATACGGCTCACTCATTGAATCCGGTTCCGTTCGTTTACGTGACAGAAAACAAGGATGCCAAGGTAGAAGACGGTGTGTTGGCCGACGTTGCTCCGTCTATCCTCCACATCCTCGGCTTGCCACAACCGGCTGAAATGGATGGTAAGGACTTGATTAAGTAAGAGGTTTCTTAATATTTGTCATTCAGAGGAACGAAGTGACGAAGAATCTCGGTAACATTCACTTTATGCTTCCGAGATTCTTCGCTTCGCTCTGAATGACATTTTTATATATTTAATTATGATACAAATAGATGATGTAGTCGTTTCGCTCGACGTTTTCCGTGAAAAGTTTTTGTGCGACTTGGGAGCTTGCAAGGGAGAATGTTGCATAGAGGGTGATGCCGGTGCACCGGTGGAACTGGACGAAGTGGCAAAGCTGGAAGAAGTACTTCCGGTGATTTGGGAGGATTTGGCTCCGGAAGCAAAAGCGATAATCGACAAGCAAGGGGTGGTATATACTGATGAAGAAGGTGACTTGGTGACTTCCATTGTGAACGGCAAGGATTGTGTCTTTACTTGTTATGACGAAAAGGGCAGTTGTTATTGTGCCATCGAAAAGGCGTATCGAGCAGGAAAGGTGGATTTCTGCAAGCCGGTTTCGTGTGCGCTCTATCCTATCCGTGTAGGGGATTATGGTCCTTACAAAGCAGTGAACTATCATCGTTGGAGTGTGTGTAAGGCTGCAGTTCTGTTGGGAAAGAAAGAAAACCTGCCGGTATATAAATTTTTGAAGGAACCGCTCATCCGCAAGTTCGGCGAAGCTTGGTATGCAGAACTGGAAATTGCTGCCGAGGAATTGAAGAATAGAGGACTGATTTAATTGAATGGCTGTGAGAAAACTGATAACTATCATCATACTATGTGCCTATGCTTATTTGCCTATGCAAGCACAGGAAGAACCTTTGGTTACACCGGCTGATTCTATCAAAAGTTTGTTGAATCGGTTGTTGCCTTCTGTCAACCCGGAAGTGAAAGCCCACATGAACCTGGAGTTCTATACTTCGGCGGCTGCTTATTTCACGGAAGGAAGCTTCGATGAGGCTGCTTTCAAAATCAACCGTGTTCGGATGGAGATACTGGGTTCCTTCAGCAAGGAATTCAATTGGCATTTCCGCCAATCCTTCAATAAGTACAGCAATCCGCATGCCTTGGACAATCTGTCTTCTTCCATAGAATATGCTTACGTGAACTGGAAACCATCGGATAAGTTTAATATGACAGTAGGCAAGCAGTTTGTTTCTTTGGGAGGTTATGAATATTATCTGAATGCGAATAAAGTTAGAGAATTCAGTGAATTCAATAATTATGTATCGGTATATCAGGCAGGTATTTCGGCTACATACAATTTTTCGCCAACACAGGAATTGGTGCTTCAAGTAACCAATATCCGGAATGGAGAAGATGAGGATATGTATGTTTATGGAAGGCCTGAAGGGGTAGAGAAAGCAAAAGTTCCTGTAATTACGACGTTGAACTGGAACAGCTGGTATGCCGACAAAGCAGTGCAGTTGCGTTATGCTGCGGCGTGGGGACAACAAGCAAAAGGCAAGAATATCCTTTATCTTACCGCTGGTAATATTTATGAAAAAGGTCCGGTCATTGCTTATTTGGATGTGATGTATGCCCGTGAAGGTTTGGATAGCCATGGTATCATTACTGATATGCAAGGCCCGTCCTTTCATACGCCTGCAACGGCCATGAATACGGAATACTTGACTTTCATTGCCGACATGGACTACCGCTTCCATCCGCATTGGAACGCATACATCAAGGGGGCTTATGAAACGGCAGGGGTATATAAGGCGAATGGTCTTTTCGAAAAAGGGGTGTATCGTACTACTTGGAATTTGCAAGGATGTATTGAGTTCTTCCCGATGGCGAACAGTGAATTGAAAATATTCGGACACATAGTACATAAAGGCCATAGATTGACGGATAAGGCACGGGCATTGGGAGCCATATCGCCAAGCACGCAACGCATCTCGTTCGGATTGGTATATACCATCCCCGTGTTCTGAATGACACGATAAACAAATTCTCTTTATGATTGTTTCCAAAGAAGTATTTACCTAAAAACTTTGGAGACATGAAAAGGGACTATCTAATCAAATCCTGTCTGACTCTATGGGCCGTATTAGCAATGTCTGTTGGAACTTTTGCCCAACAGATAACGGTCAATGGAGTCGTGCAGGATACGCAGGGCGAACCCATTGTCGGTGCAAATGTGCTGATAAAAGGAACCACCCAGGGGACAATCACCGATTTGGACGGGAATTTCCAACTTACTGCCGATGCAGATGTACCGTTGGTCATTTCGTTTATCGGTTACGTAACGCAAGAACTGCCTGCACAACCAGTCATGAATGTCACACTTCAGGAAGACACGGAACTATTGGACGAAGTGGTGGTTATCGGTTACGGACAAGTTAAGAAGAACGACTTGAGCGGCTCTGTCGTTGCCCTCAAGGCCGAAGAACTGAACAAAGGAGCCGTCACCTCACCGCAAGAATTGATACAAGGCAAAGTACCGGGACTACACGTGTCGTCGCCCGACGGACAACCCGGAGCCGGGAGCAGTATCCGCATCCGTGGCGGTGCATCATTGAATGCCAGCAACGACCCGTTGATTGTGATTGACGGGATTCCTGTGGCCAATGATGCCGCACCGGGTACTCCCAATGCCTTGGCTACCATCAATCCTAACGACATCGAGACCTTCACCGTGCTGAAGGATGCTTCGGCCACGGCCATCTATGGCTCACGAGCATCCAACGGTGTCATCATCATCACTACCAAGAAGGGAACACAAGACCGCATCAAGGTACATTATGCCGGAACCTTTACGGTGAAAGACCCTTACAAGCGGGTGAAGGTGATGGGAGCCGACGAGTTCCGTGAAACCACCCTCCGCCAATATCCGCAAGGCACGACATTGGGCGATGCGGCACAATCCATGA
>JAFQBF010000199.1 GCA_017416735.1 Bacteroidaceae bacterium
TAGGCACGGATTTCACGGATTAACACGGTTCATTAGTAAATGTAAACATCATCTAAATCCGTGAAATCCGCGTAATCCGTGCCTAATTTATTTGCTAACGATTAAAGACTATTATTGGTGTTGTTCACGTAACAAGTCATTAACTGTCTTCACTGGGTTGAATGTGCCAAGAGGTACTTCAACGAAGATAGTTGACCAGTCGCTCATTGCACCATTCCACAAACCTGGGAGTTCGAGAGCCTTCAATTCCTTACCGCTCTTAGACTTGTAAGAGATGAAGCCTGTAGCCTTATCTACATAGTTCACCAAGTTGAACTTGTTGCCCTTATAGTCACGAACTGCACAAACCAAATCCACCGGATTGAAGTGAGTACCATTTTCGAACATAGCCTTCTTTTCAGGATCGTTCATATCAATCTGTGAGCTTTCGAGTACCTGCAATGATACTGTGCCGTCAGGATTGTATGCCAAGAACGGACCACCACCCGGTTCGCCCACGTTCTTCACCATACCGCAGATACGCATCGGACGGTTGAGCTTCTTGCGCAAGTAAATTACCAAATCTGCATCTTCCAAATCCTTGATGTCGGCCTTGCGGCAGCAAAGGTCGTTCTGAACGAACTTGATGATTTCTTCCAACTGTTCGTGAGTGTACTTGCCACCATCCAACAGTTCGAGGTATTCGAATGCCTTCTTCTGGAGAGTTACCAATACACCGGCAATCAACTTCTTGTAAGCTACAGTTTCGTCCTTCAAACGGTCTGGAACTACGTTGTCGATGTTCTTGATGAAGATAACGTCTGCATCGAGGTCGTTCAAGTTTTCAATCAATGCACCGTGACCACCCGGACGGAACAACAACTTGCCATTGTCGCGGAACGGCTTGTTTTCCATATCAGCAGCAACTGTATCTGTGCTTGGCTTCTGTTCAGAGAAAGAAACGAGATATTCTACACCATACTTAGCAGCGTATGCAGCTACCTTTTCGTCAACCAATGCCTTGAACAATTCGCGGTGTTCAGTAGATACGGTGAAGTGAACGTTTACCTTACCAGTCTTACCGGCAGCATAGAGAGCACCTTCTACCAAGTGTTCTTCCAACGGAGTGCGTACGCCGTCTTCGTAGCTGTGGAACTTCAACAAGCCCTTTGGGAGAGCACCATAGTTCAAACCGGCAGCTTCGAGCAAGTTAGCCACAACAGCCTTGTAGTTACCTTCGGCAACCAAAGCGTCGATACCCTTACCGTTGTTCTTTTCGCAAGCAGCGTTCAAGTCAGCGAAGAATGCGAAGTTGTGAACGTTTTCGAAGAACTTCTTTTCGAAATCTGTAGTAGGAACATCGTATTCAGCACCCAAGAATTCGAACATATTCTTGAACATACGGCTGGCTGCGCCCGATGCAGGAACGAACTTCACGATTTTCTTTTCGCCTTCCATATAAGCATCCCATGCTGCCAAGTATGCCTTCATTTCTTCTTCGGCCGGTGCAAGGATACCTTTTTCGATAGATGCTGCTCCGTCGAGTTTCAAGAATGGGAAACCTTTTTCGAAGCACGCCAACTGTTCTGCGATCTTTTCTTCAGAAATGCCTTTCTTTTCAAGTAAAGCTTTGTCTTCTGCTGTCAACATAATATTAAATTTTAATGGTTATGATTAATAAATTTCGTATAATTCTACATTATTGCCCAAAATTACAAAAAAAAGAGAGAAAGCTCGCTAAAAACCAAAGAAAAAAACTACCTTTGAGCAAAAGAAATGAATTTAGACGGGAAATGGAAGAAAAATTTTACTTCAATGACCAAGAACGTGAACTACTTTTCACTCTATATAAGCAGCTCATCAACTTGTCTTGCGATGCTATCCAGAAGGACGATTGTCGCAAGCTGAAAGGCTATCTCATCAAGTTTCTGAACGAAGGCGGACTGCCTCGCAATGCTTTCGGTATGAATCCGGTCATCAAAGATATGCAGACGGCCATTATCGTAGCAGAAGAAATAGGGATGAAGCGGGCAGCTATCCTCAGCATTATGCTTCACGAACCGGTGAAGCACGGACTTTGCTCGCTCGATTTCGTGCGTGAGGAGTTCGGCGAAGATGTGGCGGGCATCATCAAGGGATTGGTGAAAATCAACGAACTTTATACCAAGAGCCCTACCATCGAGTCGGAAAACTTCCGTAACCTGCTACTCTCCTTTGCCGAGGATATGCGGGTCATCCTGATTATGATTGCCGACCGTGTGAACCTGATGCGACAAATCAAGGACTCACCGAACGACGAAGCCCGTAAGCAGGTGTCGAACGAGGCAGCCTACCTCTACGCTCCCCTTGCCCACAAGTTGGGGCTCTACAAGCTGAAATCGGAATTGGAAGACCTTTCGCTGAAATATACCGAGAAGGAAATATACTATCACATCAAGGAGAAGCTGAACGAAACGAAAGCTTCCCGCGACCAATACATCGCCGCCTTCATCCAGCCGATTCAAAAGAAGTTAGAGGATGCGGGCTTGAAGTTCCATATGAAGGGACGTACCAAGTCCATCCACTCCATCTATCAAAAGATGAAGAAACAGAAATGTCCGTTCGAGGGAGTTTATGACCTGTTCGCCATCCGCATCATCCTCGATTCTGAATATGAGAAAGAGAAGCAGGAATGTTGGCAGGTGTATTCCATCGTGTCGGATATGTATATGCCGAACCCCAAGCGACTTCGCGACTGGTTAAGCGTACCGAAAAGCAACGGATACGAATCTTTGCACACTACCGTAATGGGGCCTGAGGGTAAGTGGGTGGAAGTGCAAATCCGAACCGAACGGATGGACGACATCGCTGAACGGGGATTTGCTGCCCATTGGAGATACAAGGGCGTGAAGGGGGAAAGCGGCCTCGACGAATGGCTCACCACCATCCGCGAGACCTTGGAAAACGCCGGAAGCGACCTCGAAGTGATGGACCAATTCAAACTCGAACTCTATGAGGATGAGGTGTTTGTGTTCACACCCAAAGGCGACCTCTTCAAGTTGGCCAAGGGAGCCACGGTGCTCGACTTCGCGTTCAGTATCCACACCAAGTTGGGATGCAAGTGCATCGGTGCGAAGGTGAACGGCAAGAACGTGCAAATCCGACACAAGCTGAACAGCGGCGACCAGGTGGAGATTATGACCTCGAACACACAGACACCCAAGCAGGATTGGCTGAACATTGTCACCACCTCGAAGGCACGCACCAAGATACGCCAAGCCTTGAAGGAAATAGAAGCCCGACAGACGGAATTTGCCAAGGAAACCATCGAACGGAAATTCAAGAACCGGAAGGTGGATTACGACGAAGCCGTAATGATGCGCCTCATCAAGAAAATGGGCTACAAGACCGTGACACTCTTCTATCAAGACATCGCCAACGAGAAATTGGACGCCAACCACATCCTCGACAAGTTTGTGGAGATGAAGAAGAAGGAAACGGAAGCCAGCAACGAAGTGCTTTACCGAAGTGCCGAAGGATACAGCATCCAGCCATCGGCCGACGACAAGACCTTCAAGGAAGATGTATTGGTCATCGACCAAAACCTCAAAGGTCTGGACTTCAAGCTCGCCAAGTGTTGTAACCCCATCTATGGCGACGAGGTATTCGGCTTCGTGACCATCAACGGAGGCATCAAGATTCACCGCGAAGATTGTCCCAATGCGACCGAAATGAAGGCACGCTTCGGCTACCGCATCGTGAAAGCCAAATGGGCAGGCAAGAGCCAAGGCAAGCAATATCCCATTACCCTCCGTGTGGTGGGACACGACGATATCGGTATCGTGACCAATATTTCCTCTATTATAAATAAGGAAAGCGGTATCCTCCTGCGCTCCATCAGCATCGACTCGAACGACGGACTTTTCTCCGGAATGTTGACCGTGATGGTGGACGATACGGCCAAACTGGAAGCGCTCATCAAGAAACTGAGAACCGTAAAAGGTGTAAAACAAGTAAACCGTGGATAAACGATGAACGAACTGGAAAAACGAATCAAGAGCTTCGGCTATGCCTTCAAAGGCATAGCGAGCTTGATAAAGAAAGAACATAACGCGTGGATACATTGCACCGCCATCGTTTTGGTGACGGTTTGCGGCTTTTACTTCGGCATTACCCCCACAGAATGGTGCATCGTGGTGATATGTTTTGGCGTGGTGCTGGCCGCCGAAGGCTTCAACACGGCCATCGAACGGTTGGTTGACCTCGTGTCGCCCGGCTTCCACCCCATTGCCGGCGATGTGAAGGATGTGGCCGCCGGTGCCGTACTCATCTGTGCCATAGCCGCCGCCATCGTGGGAGGCATCATCTTCCTTCCCTACCTGATGAAGTGTTAATAAAACTAATAAAAGGAAGCATTATAGATATTTATTGTATATTTGCATCCGAATAACAAACAAAAGAGAAAATTATGAAGAAGCTGATATTAGCAACCATATTGTCCGTATTCGGATTGTTTGCCTTTGCCGCAGGCGGTGGCGAAGCAGACATCAAGTTCGAGAAGACCAGCCACAACTTCGGCACCTTCCCAGAATCACAAAAGGTGACCTGTACTTTCAAGTTCACCAATACAGGAGACAATCTTTTGGTCATCCATCAGGCAATGGCATCTTGCGGATGTACCGTACCCCAATACTCCAAGGAACCCATCAAGCCGGGCGAAAGCGGTCAAATTACCGTAACTTACAACGGAGCGGGAAAGTTTCCGGGACACTTCCGCAAGTCCATCACCATCCGTACGAATGCCAAGCAAGAAATCATACGTCTGTATATAGAAGGAGATATGCAGCCTAACCCATAAGCGTGAAGACAACTTTCTTTATATGCGCTGACGTTTTTCAAATTCGTCAGCGCTTTTTTTATTTTCGCCTTCGCGTTTTCTTATTTCACCTTTTTTGATTACTTTTGGCATTCATTGCAAAACTTATAATTATCAAAACTATGAAACAAGAAAATGAAAAGCCGACGGGATTGCCCGAAAACGCATTCCGTCCCCTTAAGCCGGGCGAAGAATACCATCCGCTGATGTCGCCCGACAAAGAGTATCCGGAAGTCAACCTATGGTCCGTGTCCTGGGGTATTGCTATGGCCGTATTGTTCTCCGCAGCCGCCGCCTATTTAGGATTGAAGGTAGGACAAGTGTTCGAAGCAGCCATTCCTATCGCCATCATCGCCGTGGGCGTATCGAGCGCCGCCAAGCGTAAAGGAGCCTTGGGCGAAAACGTGATTATCCAATCCATCGGTGCCTGCTCGGGTGTGATTGTGGCAGGTGCCATCTTTACCCTCCCGGCTCTTTACATCTTGCAAGACAAGTATCCCGAAATGACGGTGGACTTTATGCAGATGTTTATCAGTTCATTGTTGGGTGGTATCTTAGGTATCCTTTTCTTGATTCCTTTCCGTAAGTATTTCGTGAGCGATAAGCACGGCGAATATCCTTTCCCGGAAGCAACCGCCAGTACACAGGTATTGGTATCCGGCGAAAAGGGAGGTAGCCAAGCCAAGCCGTTGCTGATTGCCGGCCTTGTGGGTGGTCTGTACGACTTCATCGTGGCTACTTTCGGATGGTGGAACGAAAACTTCACCACTCGTGTATGCGGATGGGGTGAATTGATGGCCGACAAAGCCAAGGTGGTTCTCAAAATCAATACAGGTGCAGCCGTTCTCGGTTTGGGTTATATCATCGGATTGAAGTATGCAGCCATCATTTGTGCAGGTTCATTGGCCGTATGGTTGCTCATCGTACCGGGTATGAATCTTCTTTTCGGTGACCAACTTCTGAATGCCTGGAACCCTTCCATCACACAGACAATCAGCGAAATGGCTCCTGAAACTATCTTCAAGGAATATGCCAAGAGCATCGGTATCGGTGGTATCGCCATGGCAGGTGTCATCGGTATCTTCCGTTCATGGGGTATCATTAAGAGTGCCGTAGGTTTGGCCGCCAAGGAAATGGGTGGCAAGAAGGAAACCACACAAGTGAAGCGTACACAGAAAGACCTCTCGATGAAGGTCATCGCTTTCGGCTCTATCTTTACCCTTTTGCTGACTTTCGTATTCTTCCTCACCGATGTGATGCACGGAAACTGGATTCATAGCATCGTAGCTATCCTTTTGGTGGCCGGTATCTCCTTCCTCTTTACAACGGTAGCTGCCAATGCCATTGCCATCGTTGGTACTAATCCTGTATCGGGTATGACCCTGATGACGCTGATTTTAGCTTCTGTCGTAATGGTAGCCGTAGGTTTGAAGGGTGCAACCGGTATGGTGGCTGCTCTGGTGATGGGTGGTGTGGTTTGTACAGCGCTCTCCATGGCCGGTGGTTTCATTACCGACTTGAAGATTGGTTACTGGCTCGGTACTACTCCTGCCAAGCAACAGACTTGGAAGTTCTTGGGAACTTTGGTTTCCGCCGCAACCGTAGGTGGTGTCATCATGATTCTGAACAAGACTTACGGATTCACCAGCGGTGCCTTGGCTGCTCCTCAAGCCAATGCCATGGCAGCCGTGATTGACCCGTTGATGAATGGTGTGGGCGCTCCTTGGTTGCTTTATGGCATCGGTGCTGCCCTTGCTTTGGTTCTTACCTATTTCAATATCCCTGCACTTGC
Organism: Bacteroidaceae bacterium; assembly: GCA_017416735.1. Classification (GTDB taxonomy): domain Bacteria; phylum Bacteroidota; class Bacteroidia; order Bacteroidales; family Bacteroidaceae; genus Phocaeicola. The sequence continues at coordinate 6,627 of JAFQBF010000199.1, forward strand.
CTTTGCCTTGGGTATGTTCATTCCGTTGGAATTGAATCTTCCGTTGCTCGTGGGTGGTGCCGTGAATTGGTATGTCACCACACGCAGTAAGGACGAAAAGCTCAACAACGAACGTGGTGAAAAGGGTACTCTCCTCGCCTCGGGCTTCATTGCCGGTGGTGCGTTGATGGGTGTAGTCAGTGCAGCCATGCGTTTCGGCGGCATCAACCTCGTGAACGAAGAATGGTTGGCCAATCCGATGAGTGAACTCGTTTCGTTGGCAGTATATGCCTTGCTGATTGTTTACCTCATCAAGGCAAGTATGAATGTACAAAAGAAATAACCGAATGAAAAAGATTCTTTCAATGGGATTATTGATGATAACAAGCCTTTTTGCATCCGCTCAAAAGCCTGTACATGTCAAGATATGGGAAGGCGAAGGTACAGTCATCAATGAAAAGCCCGTCATCAAGCAATGGGTCAATGGTGATGAATACACCGAAGCCACTTTAACCATCTATCCAGCTGCCAAGCCCAACGGACAAGCCATCGTCGCTTGTCCGGGCGGTGGGTATGCCGGTATAGCCGTAACACACGAAGGTCATGATATGGCCGCTTGGTTCAATACTCAAGGCATTACCTATGCCGTACTTCACTACCGGATGCCATACGGCAAACACGAAATCCCTTTAAGCGATGTGCATCAATCCATCCGCTACCTGCGCAAGAATGCCAATCAATGGGGCATCAAGACATTGGGGGTAATGGGATTCTCCGCCGGCGGACATCTTGCCTCTACTGCTGCCACTCATTTCACCGCAGATACACGTCCCGACTTCCAGATACTTTTCTATCCGGTAGTCACTATGGGCGAGAACACTCACCAAGGCTCGAAGGACAACTTGTTGGGAAAAAATCCAAGTGAAGAATTAGTGCGGCTCTACTCCAACGAGTTACAAGTCAACGCACAGACTCCACAGGCCTTTATCCTTCATAGCAGTGATGACAACGGTGTACCTGTAAGCAACAGCGTGAACTATTATACGAATCTGGTTAAACACGGTGTGCCAGTCACTATGCACCTCTATCCCATCGGTGGACATGGCTGGGGATACAACGAAAACTTCCCCTACAAGTCGCAATGGAAAGAGGAATTGGAAAAATGGTTGAGAGAGATTCGTAAATAAAAGAAAAAGAGGGTTTTACACCCTCTTTTTTATTCTGCAATCTTACCACTAATCGAATAAGGCTTCTTGACGTAGTTGGTTTGCACCTGCAGTTTCACTTCTCCATTCTCGATGCGGAAAGTCATTTCGAGTGCCGATACCCAGTTCACATAATGAGCCTTCAGCTGCAGTTCTTCCTTCGAAATCCATGCATAGCTACCCGATACCCAATACGGTCCTTCCAAGCCTTTGAAACAGTCTTTCGGAGTGATGGAATACGGAGGATAGGCATCCATAGAAGCTGTTTTCCATACTTGGTAGCCGAACGGCAATTCATAACTCTTTCCACTATTTTCTGTAACGGTCATGGTCACTTCTTTCTTGCCGAAGTTCAAGCGGAGGGATTTCCAACCGAATGTATTCTTACCCAATTCAATGGTCTTGTTTTCCCATTGGTTAGCGAAAGACGATGTGGCCTTTCCCTTGACTTCCGGCAACTTATAGCTGGCTTGCTTCTTCAACAATCGCTGATAATCCTTCTTGTTGACCGGCAATGGCTCATCTTTTAACGTGGGTAACAGGACATCCCAAATCAACCGACGCTGGTCTCTTCCGTTTCCAAGCGTGGCTTCTGTCATGACCACCACCATATCCTTATCCAATACCGAGAACACGTATTGTCCTAAAGCACCGTCGGCACGTACGGCACCATCGTGTCCGCCACAATGCCAGATGTGATAGCCATACACTTCACGTCCGGCTTCCTGGTGCTTCTTGCACATCTCACGAATCCATTCGGCAGGAACCAGTTGCTTGCCGTTCCATCGACCTTCGTCCAGAATCAGTTGCCCGAACTTTGCCAAGGATTCCGGTTGGATATGCACGCCCCAACCACCGGTGTTAATGCCCTCCGGACTTTCCTCCCATGCCCATTCAGTAACATTCATCGGTGTAAAAATCCGCTCTTGCAGATACTCGGTCAATTTCATGCCCGTCACCTTCTGCACGATGGCTGCAAGCATATACGATACCATGGAGTCATACGCATAAGTGGTTCCTGGTTTCACCACGGGTTTGGCCAAGAATCCGCGCACCCATTCCGTCTGACGGCTTCGGAGATTCCAGTCGGGTTTCACCCCCGATGTCATCTTCAGCAAATGACGGACGGTCATGTCTGCCAAGTCTTTCGATACGGAATCCGGAAGAAGTTCGGGGAAGATGGCCGCCACACGGTCATCCAAACGCAGACGATTGTCGGCGATGGCCAATCCTACCGCTACGCCTACAAAGGTCTTGGATGCCGAATACATGGTATGCCGATATTCCGGCGCATAAGGTTTCGGGTACATCTCCCCTATCACCTTTCCATGACGCATCACGATGACCCCGTGCATATCCGTAAGCGGAAGGGCTGAAAGCGAGTCGAACAAAGCCGCCACAGCTGCTGAAGGTACACCTTGTTCTTCGGGTGTGGAGCGGGGCAAGTCATTGGTTTGTGCAGATACCACACACACGGACAAGAAACTTGTCAACAAACATAGAATTTTCTTTTTCATCATACATCAGATTTAAGATGAACAAAAGTACATACTTTTTCTTGTTTTTACAAAAAGAATAGATTAAAAGTCTTTGGTATTCAAAAGAAAAGACGTACCTTTGCACCCGCAAATACGGGATATTTGCATAAATTCAAATCATTAACAAAAAAACTATTAAAAGAAAATGGCAACAAAGATCAGATTGCAAAGAAGAGGTCGCAAAAGCTATGCGTTCTATTCAATCGTAATTGCAGATGCAAGAGCTCCACGTGATGGACGATTTACTGAAAAGATTGGTACTTACAA
>JAFQBF010000063.1 GCA_017416735.1 Bacteroidaceae bacterium
TTTTTATTCAAAAACTGCAGTATATACCTTACGGGCTACTTCGATGCAATCGCCTTCGGGTTGAGCCTTGTAAGTATCCGAAACCTTTGTCCAAGGTTCTTCGATGGCATACCAATCGAGTACCGGAACCAAGCTGCCATTCAACGTGGCGGTCAAAGCATCGAAATAGGTTTTCCAACGCATATAGTAGAAATCTTTAAGGATACCGTTCCATTCCTTATGCGCATAGTCGTGAAGCTTTCCACGTTCGGAGGCCGAACGATTGCCCCAAGTCGTAATCTGCACACGGGCATTCCATTCGTAAAGGTTCTTTTCTTCCGGAGTATGCCCGATGTTACGAGCCATACCCGTCCAATTGCCTACCCGGAATTCCTGACGGGTTCCCAAGAGTTCGTCCTGCAATAAGATAAGGTTCAAGAAGCGTTGCGAAGCCTGTTCGAACAACTCCTTTTCGCCGGCCCGATAGGCAGCCGCTACGGCCTTCAGTACCAAGCGACCTTTTTCTGCTACTGCCTGACGAAGGACATCCACCAAATCGTACTCAAAGTTATTGTTTCCCTTGAATTCATCGGCTGCGGAAAGCATCAAACGGGCTGCTTCCATTACTTCTTTCGGGTTGTAATAGTCCTTGGACTCTGCCCAAGCCGATGCTTTCCAGACATCGAGTCCCGGACGAGCACAGAACAACGATTCGTGTGTGCCTTGCTGAGGCTTTTCCTTCGGACTGTTATAGATGCCTGTGCCCAATAATTGCCAAGCTTGCTTCAATGCCTGGTTGTCTGCGCCATAACGGGCTTGTACGTATTCATCCAGCCATTCGGCACGGGTGAAGCGTTCGGCACGCCAAGGAAGTTCGTACAGCAATTCGTACATCATCGGGTTGTTCTCGATGCCCTCGGGAGTAATCCCTACCCCTTTCATGGTCTTTGAGGCACGAGCATCCGCCTTTGCATTGTAGAATCCATCAATCAGCACATCCATCTTGCCATGCAAGCCCACATTGCCACCAAAGTTCAACAACATACAGTAAGCCCAATCGTGCTGCATGAAACCATCCTTACGACACCATTCCGACCAAGCATCGCCCCACTGCGGACGACATTCGGCATGAAGGTCGAGCACCAGCATATCGCCAGCCTTGCGATTCTGAATCATCGGCACACGAGGATTCTCCTGCCAAGCCTGAATCACCCATACGGCTTCCGGATTACATTTCTTCATGGCATCCATCACAGCCTGTCCGGCTGCATCGAGGTTCACACCCGATGTATTGCCGCCTTCGTGGAATGGGTCCATGGCATAGAACTTCGACTTGCCATAGAGTTTGGTCAATTCCTTATAATAAACGGAAGAGATTTCTTCGAACCGTTCATCCTCCGGCTGCAGGAAAGCAGGACGGTTGTAGCTGCACCACAAACCCGGGTCGGCCACATTCAAGCCCAACTTCTCCTTGGCATTGTGAGGTACCATACCGCAATAGCCCGGCAATACGGGATGAATACCGTACTCGCGCATTCGCTTCACAATCTTCTTCTGGAGTTGTTCCTGCTGTACATACCAGCTATCGGGGTTCGGGCCACCCCATCCTTCAAGGTTGTTCATCAACCACCAAGCTGTAAAACCTGATCCGGAAACGAAGGCATTGATTTCATCTTTGGTATAACCCAACTTGGTGAGTACGTTCTTCCACACGGTTTCCGCTCCGGTCAAAGCCAAGGAAAGGTTCACGCCATGCAGTGCCATCCAGTCGATTTCCTGTTGCCAACGTTCCCAATCCCAAAAGGCCATGGAATAAGAGAAAGTACAATAGTTGTAAGCATAACGATAAGGAAGATTGGTTTCGTGACGTTCCTTTTGCTTTACTGCCGGAAGCACTTCAGGCAAATCAGCCTTCATTCCGTTCCATGAAAGATGAATGCCAGCATGATACTTCAAGTACCAGTTGATACCCGTAGCAATGCTCACGTAGTTGTTGCCACGTACTACCACCTTGTCACCCTTTTGGTCGAGTTCGAAGAAGTCAACCTCAGCCTTTTGCTGCTGGATGATAAATTTCTTGGAAGCGCCTTTGTCTATACGTTCCAATAAACCGTTGATCGGGTTGGCCGAGAGGGTAGCGACGCAACCCAATAGAACAAATAGAGATATCAGTTTTTTCATAGTGTATCGAAAAGAAATGTCATCCTGAACGAAATGAAGGATCTGTATGCGCACACGTTGATGTATACAGATTCTTCGCTACGCTCAGAATGACACGATGTAGATTATTTAATAAACACCAATATTACTTGCAAGCACAACGGGGCTTCAATTGCTTGAAGAAGTCATTACCCTTGTCATCCACCAAAATGAATGCCGGGAAGTCTTCCACTTCAATCTTCCAGATGGCTTCCATACCAAGTTCCGGATATTCCACACACTCGATGCTCTTGATGTTGTTCTGAGCCAAGATAGCTGCCGGACCACCGATAGAACCGAGGTAGAAACCACCATGCTTCTGACAAGCATCTGTCACCTGCTGGCTACGGTTACCCTTTGCCAACATAATCATGCTACCGCCGTGGCTTTGGAACAAGTCCACGTAAGAGTCCATACGACCGGCTGTAGTCGGGCCCATGGAACCACAAGCCATACCGGCAGGAGTCTTGGCAGGACCTGCATAGTAAATAGGATGATCCTTGATGTATTGTGGAAGGTCTTCACCCTTGTCGATGCGTTCTTTCAGCTTGGCATGAGCGATGTCACGACCTACGATGATGGTACCATTCAATGACAAGCGGGTAGCTACCGGATACTTGGTGAGCTCCTTCAAGATGTCTGCCATCGGCTGGTTGAGGTTAATCTTTACAGCATCGCCTTCGCCAGCTTCGCGGAGTTCAGCCGGAATCAATTCACCTGGTTTGTCGTCCATCTTTTCAATCCAGATACCATCCTTGTTAATCTTACACTTGATGTTACGGTCGGCCGAGCAAGATACACCGAGACCAATCGGGCAAGAAGCACCGTGACGTGGCAAGCGGATGATGCGGACGTCGTGAGCCATATACTTACCGCCGAACTGGGCACCGAGACCAATCTTGTGAGCTTCTTCCAATACTTGCTTTTCGAGTTCTACATCGCGGAATGCACGACCGTATTCATTACCGGTAGTAGGCAACTCATCGTAGTAGTGAGTAGAAGCCAACTTCACGGTGAGCAAGTTCTTTTCGGCAGAAGTACCACCGATAACGAATGCAATGTGATATGGAGGACAAGCAGCTGTACCGAGTGACTTCATCTTTTCAATCATGAACGGAACCAATGTAGCCGGATTCAATACCGCTTTGGTTTCCTGATACAAATATGTCTTGTTGGCTGAGCCACCGCCCTTGGTCACACAGAGGAACTTGTACTCCATGCCTTCAGTAGCTTCGATGTCAATCTGAGCCGGAAGGTTGCACTTGGTATTCACTTCGTCGTACATAGTGAGCGGTGCATTCTGAGAATAGCGGAGGTTTTCTTCGGTATAAGTCTTATAGACACCCAAAGACAAGGCTTCTTCATCGCAATAGCCTGTCCAAACGTGCTGACCCTTTTCACCGTGAATGATAGCCGTACCGGTATCCTGGCACAAAGGCAACTTACCCTTGGCGGACACTTCGGCATTGCGGAGGAAGGTCAAAGCTACATACTTATCATTGTCACTTGCTTCAGGGTCACTCAAGATTTTAGCAACCTGTTCGTTGTGTGCACGACGGAGCAAGAAAGATACATCGCGAAAAGCGGCGTTAGCCATAGCTGTCAAACCTTCCTTTTCAATCTTCAGGATAGGTTTTCCTTCAAATTCGCTTACTGACACATAGTCCTTGGTCAGGAGATAATACTCGGTCTTGTCAGGACCCAAATCAAACATCGGCTGATAGTGAAATTCTGGATTTGCCATAATGATTGTATTTTTAGTTATTAGATATTAGTTTCAATACCCACAAAGATAGGAACTATTCTTGATATTTCGTACCTTTGCCGCCAAAAATAATTTAACTCACATTATAAATGAAACAAATTGCATATTTTATCTTGACATTTCTCTTCTTGCAGGCAGTTTATACTCCCCTATATGCACAAAGAAGACCCGATGCAAAGCCAGACAGCATCGAATTGAAGCTACGGGAAGCGTACACCAAACGCGAGGTGATGATTCCGATGCGTGACGGAGTGAAGCTTTACACCGCCATCTATGAGCCCAAGAACAACGACAAGAAGCATCCCATCCTGATGAACCGTTCGCCTTACTCTTGCTCACCCTACGGTGAACGCTTCACACGTGCATTGCGCACATCGCTCGACACCTATGTAAAGAAGAACTACATCATCGTCTATCAAGACATTCGCGGACGTTACAAAAGCGAAGGCGATTTCGTTCAAATCCGTCCACTGAACAAGAACAAGAAAGGTCCGAAAGACAAAAAGAACATTGACGAAGCCACAGATACTTACGACACCATCGAGTGGCTGTTGAAAAACACCCACAACAACGGGAACGTAGGTACTTGGGGAATCAGCTACGACGGTTTCCAAGCTACCATGACCGCTTCCAGTAACCATCCTGCACTGAAAGCCGTATCTCCGCAAGCGCCTGTAACCGACTGGTTCCGTGGAGACGACCGTCATCACAACGGTGCATTCACCTTCCTTCAGACAACCAACTTCTTGCCTGGATTGGAAGGCCGAAACATCGAAAAAGGCGTGATGCGCCAGATTGTAAAGAACGATGTCTATACCGACTTCCTTGCCTTGGGGACTTTCAAGAATGCGGACGACTTGGTACGTGACACCACGGAAACGATGTGGAACAGCATCAAGAACCATCCAAACTTTGATGATTTCTGGAAAGAAAGAGATGCCCGCACCACTTGCTATAACCTGAAACCGGCCATCCTGGTCGTAGGCGGTCTTTACGACTCGGAAGACTGCTACGGTGCATGGGGATTATACCAAGCCATCAAAAAACAATCACCTGAAACCGAACTTTATTTAGCTTTCGGCCCCTGGTGGCATGGTGCATGGACCCGACGCGACTTCCAAGGTTTCGGCAATGTGTATTTCGGCAACAACAGTTCGGCCTACTATATGGACAACATCCAGTATCCATTCTTCCGTTACTATCTGGAAAACGAAGGCGAAAAGCCCGAAAACCATGTCAGCATCTTCTATTCCGGCAAGAATGATTGGGAGTTCTACGACGAATGGCCACGCAAGGATATGAAGCCTACACCTTATTATATACACGCTGACGGTTCCGTATCTTGTGAAGCTCCGACTGCTAAAGATTCATATACGGAATATGTATCGGATATGGAGCATCCGGTACCTTACACCGCCAATCCAACCCTTTATCGTACCAAGGAATTCATGCTGGATGACCAACGCTTTGCCACAAGCCGCCCGGACGTCATCACATTCGTAACCGAACCTTTGGCAGATACCTTGACATTGGCCGGCCCTATCGAAGTGGAACTGATGGCTGGCATCAGCAGTACCGATGCCGATTTTATGGTCAAGGTGATTGATGTATATCCTGAGAATTTCCGCTATCCAAGAGAAGCCACTGAATATCTGAAGAACTTTGGATATCCAATGAGCGGTTACCAACAGATGGTTCGTGGCGAATTGTTCCGTGGACGTTTCCGTACCGGATTCGACAATCCGCAACCTTTTGTTCCTAACGAAATTACTCCTGTCAACTATACATTGTACGATGTGGCACACTCCTTCTTGCCCGGACATCGGTTGATGATTCAGATTCAGAGTTCATGGTTCCCCATCATCGACCGTAACCCACAGAAGTTCATCGATACCTACCATTGTACAGTGGAAGATTTCGAGATGAAACAAAACATCAAGATTTATCATCAGGAAGGTGCAGCGACCCGCTTGCTGCTTCCGGTAGTAAAATAAAAACAAGATGCCGTGACGAAAATAAAATTCGCCTTCACGTTTTCAAAAAACGTGAAGGCGTTTTTCTTCTGATTTCTTGGCGAAACTTTTCAAGCCCTCCACCAAGTTCCCCTTTTACAACAACGGAGAAATACGCTCTATCAGTTCATTGCCAAGAGCCGTCTTGACATCGATATGCTGAAGCACCGCAGTGACGAACGGATTGCTTTCGAACACTCCACGAACCTGTTCAAAGTCCTGCTCCTGCTCTTCACGGCTACCGTCGGCACCGAAGCCGGTCATCGCCGAAAGGGAAAACTCCTTCTTGGCATCGGCATAGACCATCTTGTCCAAACCCACTACAGCTTCTTGCCATTGCTTCACAATATTGACAATATCCTTTGCCGTAATACTTTCAGGCTGCAAACGATAGAAAGACAACATCTTGTCGAATGCCCAAGTCCATTCGTACGTGTAATAGTTGCGGTGCATCTCTACAAAACGTCCGTGAATACCATCCACATCGGTCAACACACCGGTTTCAATGTCGGCCATCAACTTCTCTATTTCACTTTTCGGTGCAATCAAGCCCGACACATCCACCCATTCACCATACCCTATTTCCGTATCGGGTTTCAAACGGGCACGGATTTCCTCATCGCTCTGAAACTCCGTTTCCTCCAGACGCTTGATGATGGAATTGCCCAAGAACTTATGAATGGCCGTCTCGTACAGCTTGATTCCCTTGTTCAATGAGGAATTCTTGATTTTCGCACTTTGGTAAGCATACGTTTCGGATGTCTCGCCGGACACGCGACGCAAGTCTTTCAAAATCTGCCGTCCCTTCATCATCTTCTGGATGGTATAAGGACTGAGCAAGTTGTAGTTGATTTGGTCAAGGCGATTCGGGTCCTTGCGCTTGTCACGCTTCGGCCACTTCTGCGCATCGCGGATGGTTCCCACACTGCGTAGATTCACCCCCGGAACCAGATAGGTGGTATTCTGTTGCTCTATCAGATAAGAAAAAGGCAAGTCGGATGTATCCGCATTGTTCACGTGGCGTCCCATCACGAGCGAAAACGCACCGACCTTAGCCGGCCAAAGGATATACGAATCGGAAGTGGTCTTTGCCCCACGTTCCAAAGCTCCTTGATGAATGGGGCCTAACTTATACATATGGTTGCTCTGATTGGAGCCCGACCCTGCATTCATAAACGAGAACATCCCTGCAATGAGCAAGGTCGATTTATGATGCGTCACGGTGAAAGGTCCGGCAAAGATGGCACAAGCCTCACCGTTTTCTTCCTGACAATTACTGAAGAACAAGGAATCCGAAGCCGAATAATTATGTCCCAAATGACAAGCCTGACCAATGAAGCAACGGGTCAATGTGGTACCATCTTCTACGCTCGAACCGCTTGAAATGATAAAGTCATCGCAAACCACCCCATAACCTATATGTACTGGAGCTTCTGCGTTGCTGTTCAAGCTACCGTTCTTCAAGCGTCCGGCACCCTCTATCTTGCAATGATCGCCAATCTTGACGTTCTTGATGTAACCCGAATCGACAATCGTCACATTGGATCCGATACGTCCTGTCGTCGAAGCATTTTCTTCAGCATATTTTTCTACAATCGCCTTCATCTTTTCAATCAAAGCCGGCCGATGTCTATATAACGCCATAATATAAGCTTGATGAGCCGAAAGGCGATCGTGCATCATCACTTCCCGTCCTCCCGTTTCATTCAAGACCGCCACTTCCACTCCGTTGCCGAAGCGGCTTTTGCCATCCACCAAGATGATGTCTACATTCTCGATAAACGCGTAGTCGCCTATTTCATAATTGGCGATGTAGTTCTTCACATTCTCGATGCAACAGTTGTTGCCCACCGTCACGTTGTGCAAGGTGGTATGATACAAGCCGGAATGTTTCTTCATTCCACCTGCCAAGGTAAACTCGTGCTCGAACACACCCAGCTTCACCTTACCCGAGAAACGGGTGTGTGAGACATAGTCTGTCTTGAAGTTTTGAGCCACCTCGATGTTCGTCCAGTCATCCGCCGTACAGGAGTGTTCCTGCAGGAGGCGGATTTCATCTTCGTTCAGTTTTCGATAATTGTTCATTGTCATTCTTCATAAGTCTGATAAAGGAAGTCGTTGTACGGATACTTCTGCACGTGCAGTTCCTTTACCTTATTATATATAATGGATTTCAATTCATCCATATTCGTCTTTTCCTTTGCCGATATGAAGAAACAATCGTTGTTCAGCTTTGCCATCCAAGTGTTCATCAGTTCTTCCAGAGTAATGTTCTCCTTGGTTTTCGGTGTCAAGTCATCCTCTGCCTTTTCCACGTAAGTATAGGCATCAATCTTGTTGAAGACAATCATCGTCGGCTTGCCGGCAGCACCCAAGTCGGCAATGGTCTTGTCCACCACCTGGATTTGTTCCTCAAACTCGGGATGTGAGATGTCCACCACATGAACCAACATATCAGCTTCACGTACTTCGTCTAAGGTCGATTTGAAAGAATCCACCAAGTCGGTAGGGAGTTTGCGGATAAAACCGACTGTATCGGACAACAAAAACGGCAAGTTCTCGATAATGACTTTGCGGACTGTAGTATCCAAAGTTGCGAACAACTTGTTCTCTGCAAAGACTTCACTTTTGGCCAACAAGTTCATCAACGTCGATTTGCCCACGTTAGTATATCCCACCAATGCCACGCGAATCAAGCGTCCTCTGTTCTTACGCTGGGTAGCCTTCTGCTTATCAATTTCTGCCAGACGTTCCTTCAAAAGCGACATACGATTGAGGATAATACGACGGTCCATTTCCAACTGAGTTTCACCCGGGCCGCGAAGACCTACCGAGCCTTTGCCGCCACCGGCACCGGAACCACCCCCTTGGCGTTCCAAGTGTGTCCAAAGGCGTTGCAGACGGGGTAACATATACTTATATTGGGCCAGTTCCACCTGTGTCTTGGCATTGGCTGTCTGGGCACGCATCGCAAAGATGTCAAGAATCAGCGAAGTACGGTCCAATATCTTCACCTTCAGTTCCGCTTCGATGTTCCGGATTTGCTTCGCTGAAAGTTCATCATCAAAAATAACCATTCCCACTTCACGTTCTTCTTCCTCTTCGGCACGGATGTAATCACGGATTTCTTCCAATTTACCCTTTCCTACATAGGTCACCGAATGGGCACAAGGCAATTTCTGCGTAAAACGTTTAACCACTTGTGCTCCGGCCGTATGAGCCAAGAACTCCAATTCGTCAAGATATTCGGTTGTCTTCCGTTCATCCTGAGTCTGGGTTATCAAACCCACCAATATTGCTGTTTCTACTTTTGCTTCAGATATTACAAATTCCTTCATTCTTCCATTTAATAGAAAATTCGATGCAAATATAACAAAAAAAGAGGGCAAAAGTATTCATATACTGACGATTCTCACTATTTTATCCGCAAAAGTCTATTTAACCTCTATTTATTCACAATAAAATACAAAAACTATGAAAAAGATTTGTTATCGTCCTGTGTACAACAGGAAAAACCAACTGAATGAACAAGGTACAGCTTTATTGCAAGTTGAAGCTTATTTAGGAAGAAGAAAAATATATTTTTCTTCACGCATTTATCTTCGCCCCGACCAATGGGATAATCGAAGAAAACTAATCGTACGACATCCCAATGCCGAGTCCCTGAATTATATGCTTTGCGAATTCATCATCAGTCTGGAAAAGAAAGAAATCGAGTTGTGGAGAAACAACTATGAAGTCACTTTGGAAAGATTGAAAGAAGAAATGAATCCCCAAAGCAGTATCAGCTTCCAGCGTTTCATCTACGACACAATCTTATCCTCACCAAGCAAAGACAGTACCCGGAAGAATAAGATGAGCACCCTCTCATTGCTCTCGCAATTCAGACCAGGACTTTCTTTCAAAGGAATCACTCCGACACTTATACACTATTTCGAGAATTTCTTATACGAAAAAGGCCATAAGGTAAATACCGTGGCCAAGCACATGAAACACTTGAAAAGCTTCGTCAATTCGGCTATCGACCAGGGACACATCAGGATACAGGATTATCCTTTCCAAAGATACAAGGCAAAAAGAGCAAAAGGAAAGAGTACGCATCTCTTACCAGAGGAAATACAGAAGTTGGAAAAACTGGTATTATCAGGAAGAGCCCAATCGCTTACCCATACACTGGAAGCATTCCTTTTCTGTTGTTATACCGGGTTACGATATTCCGACTTTACCAACTTGTCTGAAAAGAATATCATCATCACCCAAAAGAAGCCTTGGATAATCCTCAACACCGTTAAGACCGGTACGGAGGTCAAGCTTCCTCTTTCACTCTTGTTCGAGGGAAAAGCCTGGAATTTACTACAGAAACACAAAGGGCAATGGAATGAATTCTTTAACCTTAAAACAAATTCCACAGTCAATAAAGAACTGATACGTATTGCAAGTTTAGCAGGAATCGAGAAGCATTTCTCATTTCACTCCGCACGGCATACCTGTGCCACATTGTTAATATACAACGGAGCAAACATCACCACCGTACAAAAACTATTGGGGCACCGGAATGTAGCTACGACTCAAATCTATAGCAACATTATGGAAAGTACAGTCGTCAAGGACCTCAAGAAATGTGCTAAAGAGAAGCGATGAAAAACATTCAAGCGGTGCTTCAATATCCTTTAAAGCACCGCTTGAATCCATCCATGAATCATTTCACTTCAATCACCAAGTATCGGGAAACACTCCAGAATTTGTTGGGGTCGGTAATCATCAAAGTCAACAGGCCTTTGTCATCCTTTACCAACTCATACGAAGCATCCGGATGAGAGGTCAACAACTTGGCATCCTTGGAATAAAGCTTGATTTGCTTGTCTGTACGGATATCAATCTGCGTGAAATAGTCCTTATTGAAATCCTTGTCTTCCAGTACCTTCGTCTTCTGGAGGAACTTTTTGGAAATAATCTTCTGCTCCTTTAGTTCCGAAGGTGTGCCAAACACAAACCAAGCAGCATTAAGCGCCTTGTCTTGAGTTGCCACCATCTCGGACTTCACCTTGTTTTCAGCAACAAGGTCGTTCACGTTTTGAGTCAAGCCTGCAACAGCATCGTCCAATTCGGCAATACGGATATTCTTGGAAGCCAACTCCGTTTGCAAAGTCTCTATTTGTTGAGTCTTGGCTTCAAGTTCTTTTTTAAGGTTGGCGATTGTCTTCTTCAGTTGAGAAGAAGCGTATTTGCTGTTATCCAGCTGTTTTTCCAACTCGGCAATGCGCTCACGGTTGGATTGAAGCTTCTCACTGATGAAACGGATGTCTTCACGGATTTTCTGAGAGACGGAGGTTCCTTCCACCGCTCCACTCTGTAAATCCACACGATTTTCGGCTTCGTTGATGAGACGGAAGCCTTCCTGCACTTCGTTGAATGCTTCCATGATGCTTTCCAACTCGGCATCGCGCTCGGCCAACACAATATTCAAAGAATCATTTTCCGCTTTCAAAGATTCATTTCTACCCATGTTTCCACAAGAGGTCAACACGGCAACACATACTGACAATAATAATAGTTTCTTCATACGTTTTATTTTTATTTAGTTAGTCTTCTTTTCCACTTAATATAATGACGATTTCGCCTCGCGGCTCATTGGCCTTGAAATGTTCAATCACTTCCTGCAATGTTCCACGGACACTTTCCTCGTGTATTTTCGAGATCTCCCGACAAACGGAAACCTGGCGTTCGGCTCCGAAGTATTCAACGAATTGAGTGAGTGTCTTGACCAACCGATAAGGTGATTCGTAAAATATCATCGTGCGGGTTTCCTCTTGCAGAGAGAGCAAGCGGGTCATGCGTCCTTTCTTTTGAGGTAAAAAACCCTCGAAGCAGAAGCGGTCGTTGGGCAATCCCGACGAGACAAGCGCCGGCACAAAAGCCGTGGCACCCGGTAAACATTGCACCTCGATGCCGTTGCGCACACATTCACGGACAACGAGAAAGCCCGGGTCGGAGATACCTGGCGTACCTGCATCCGAAATCAAGGCGATGGTTTCTCCTGCCTTCAAACGTGACACGATGCCTTCCACCGTCTTGTGCTCATTGAACTTATGGTGCGACACCATCGCATTCTTTATCTCAAAATGCTTCAAGAGGATGCCCGATGTACGGGTGTCCTCTGCCAAGATGAGGTCAGCTTCCTTCAAGACACGGATGGCGCGGAAGGTCATGTCTTCCAAATTGCCCACCGGAGTAGGCACTACGAACAATTTTCCCATTTCTCGGTTTTTCCTTTTATTCGGGGACAAATGTAAGAAGAAAGTCGTATATTTGCAACGAAAGAAACTTAATTATTCCAAACGATGCTTGAAAAGAAAATAACATTCGACAGTTTTATCCGCGGAATCATCAGCGCCCTTATTATAATAGGTGTACTTTATCTGGTCAATTACCTGAGCAGCGTGCTTCTCCCTTTCTTCGTGGCATGGCTGATAGCGTATATGACTTACCCGATGGTGACTTTCTTCCAATATCGGCTGAAGCTGAAGAATCGGGTATTGTCCATCTTCGTGACGATGCTCGTATTGCTTACCTTATTAATATTAGCATTCGTCGTATTGGTGCCTCCCATCGTCGATGAGCTGGGCAAACTGAAAGAATTGCTGACCGCCTACTTCATCGAAGGCTCCAAGCAGGCGGCCATCCCGGGGACGGTAGCCAACTTCATCAAGGAGCACGTGAACATGATTCAGATACAAAGCACCTTGAGCGAGGAAAATCTGTCACAGGCCATCCGAAGCCTCTTGCCCAAGGCATGGAGCATCCTTACCCAGTCGGTCAACATCGTAGTCAGCATCTTCGCCGCATTCATCGTGCTCCTCTATACCTTCTTTATATTATTGGATTACGAGACGATAGCCAACGGATGGGTCGGCCTTGTGCCCGCCAAGTATCGCGAGATGACCGTCCGCATCGTAAACGACGTAAAGGATGGCATGAACCGATACTTCCGCGGCCAAGCCCTTGTGGCATTTCTTGTGGGCGTTTTGTTCAGCATCGGATTCCTTATCATCGACTTCCCTTTGGCCGTAGGCTTCGGCCTTTTCATCGGGTTGCTGAATATGGTGCCTTACCTGCAACTCATTGCTTTGACCCCCACCGTATTGCTGGCCCTACTCAAAGCTGCCGACACGGGTGAAAGCTTTTGGTGGATATTGGCGTGCGCCTTGTTGGTGTTTTGTGTGGTACAAGTCATACAGGATGGTTTCATCGTCCCCAAGGTTATGGGAAAGATTACGGGATTGAACCCGGCCATCATCCTCCTCTCCCTCTCCGTTTGGGGCGCACTGATGGGAATCGTCGGTATGATTATAGCCCTGCCATGCACCACCATCATGCTCTCTTATTATAAAAGGTATATAAAGAAGCGCGAGGGAGAAGAAAGTATCGGGACAGACTTCTAAACATCTTTCGAGAAACGCGCTGGCGTTTGCGGTAAAACGCCAGCGCAAAAAAGAAAAACACGAAGACGTTTTCTCTCACTTTTTCTTGCATTTATTTGCCAATGTCACAAAAAGGCAGTAAATTTGCACCGCAATTCGAAAGAATGCACAAGAGGTCTGATTCGCTAGCTCAGCAGGTAGAGCACAACACTTTTAATGTTGGGGTCTTGGGTTCGAGCCCCAAGCGGATCACCAGAAGGAACAAAAATCAACCTCAGCATCCCCTTTCAAAACACTCCGTAAAGCGGAATCACACAGAAAACTTCATTTTTTTACTAAAATCCTTTGCCATTTAAAAAAAGTAACGTAACTTTGCCACGAAATATCCGTTTAGCTAACGGATGTTGAAAAAAAGAATAAAATAAAAAACTAGAATGGTTAAAACTTTCATTGATTTGAAGTCGTCATACGGAAATTGGATAAAGGTAGCAATATGTATGTTTATAATGATTGCACCTGTTCAAGTCTTCGGACAATCCAACGACGGTGAAGAAACAACGAAAGAATTGGCAAACCATGGTTTTGAAAATGTCCGTTGGACAGAAAACGACGAAGAGCGAATTTATACGATTGAAAACAATATGTATAAAGCACAAGGAGTCGGAATCGCAAAGGCCATCGACATCATTCAGAAACTCGGATTGCCGGAGAATAAAAAGTGTAAAGTAATAGTAACTCATCTGGATGTACCGGAACTTTCGTTGACATACGAACCGACAGGTGCGACAGATACAATTGCAGAAAGGAGGAATTGGAGTACAAGCTACGAGCTTGGCGACAGTTGGAAAACTGTAAAGAGAGAAAAGAAGAAAAACAGCTCAAGATTCAAGGTGGATATTTTGGTATATCCGCAATTGTCATTCAGAAATCTGGTGATTACACAGATATATCATGTGTTGTTTACTTTGAATCCAACAATTGAGGTCTCTCTTTGGCAAGGAATGAAATTAAGTGCACAAGTGATTTTGCCCGTTTACAACGATGGATACTCAATGTGGTATGAGCAAAATCGTATGAGTTTTGTAACCTTGTCACAAAAGTTTAGATTACCTTATAATATAAAAGGAAAGGCCACCGTGGGTATATTTAATGCAGATCGATATGGCTTTGATTTAAACTTATTCAGGCCGTTTAATTTTGACAACCGTTTTTCTTTGGAAGGTAGATTAGGCTATATTAGCATCGGATATTGGGAAAAATTTCATTTCGTATATTCGACAAAGCTGTTTAAAACGACTTGGTTCTTAGGAGCAAATTTTTATTGGCCTAAATACAACACAGAATTCAGTTTGAAAGCTGAGAGATATTTATTAGGGGAAAAAGGCGTTAAATTTGAAATGACAAGAAACTTCCGTTATGCATCAATCAGTTTGTATGCACAAAAATCGAAGGTTGCAAATTCAAATGGCGGTTTTAGATTTCAAGTCTTATTGCCACCCTACAAGCAAAAAAGGCATAAGTATATTCCAAGAATAAGCACTTCCTACAATATGGGTATTGCTTATAACGCAGGAAACGAACAAAAGTATTATAAGCAATACCGTTCAGAACCGAGTGAAAATATTATGAATGAAAATAGTTTTAACCCATATTTTATTAAATCTGAATTATCAATTTATTAATTAATTAATTAATCTTTAACAAAAAATGAAAAAAGTAAATTTCTTTAAGGTGATGAGTGCCTGTGTGGCATTCGCTGCAGTTACATTCACTAGCTGTTCAGAAGAAGAGATGACTCTCACAGCACCGGACGTAATCATTCCGGAAATGCCTGAAACTCCGGTTATCCCTGCAACAGCATCAGTAGCTGTATCTGTTTATTCAGTTTCAACAAGTGATGCAGCATCAAACGCAGTGCTTTTGGCTGTTGAAAACATCGATGCTACAGCAAATATCGGCAAGACAATGACTGTTGAATGTCCTGCTATCGAAGGTTACATCGTAGCTCCTTCTACAACTGTAGCTATTCCTCAATTAAATGATGGTCAGGCTGTAGTAGTTCCTGTTGCATTCTATGTTGCCTCAGAAGGCTCTGCTGAAGATGCTATTATGCAACAATTCTACGATAATGCTGAAGAAGTTGCAGACATCATCTTGATTGACAAGAAAGAAAACACTAAAACAATCACCAACGAACTGAAAAGATACACAACTATCAAGGCAGAAAAGTTGGAATACTTTACTGGTATTGAATACGTAGGTGAAACAGAAAAGCCAGCATCAAAGGCAGCTGCTACTGGTTATGAATTTATCGAATCTGTTTTGGGTAAAATGGCATTTGTAAAGGAAGAATTGGGTACTAAGGATAAAGATGGTAACGAAGTACGTAACTTCTTCTTGAATCCTTACCACCAAACAACAGTAACTTACGAACAACCAGGTAAGACTCTCGTTTGCGAAATTGAATTCAATGGTGCTGTATATTACGCAGAATTTAAGGAAGCTGGTACAGCAGTTTGGACTATGTCTAAGCACACTGTAATGGAAAAGTACACTCACGAATGGGCTCATATCCACACTCACGGACACGCTGGTCATGACTGGTTGCATGGAAACAGCAATGCTGGTGGTGGTATCGTAGAAGGTGAATAATCAACCCTATTTCGGAATTATCTTAAACTAAGAAAAAACAATGAAAAGTAAACTTATAGTATTGTCCATGCTTTTTGCAGGTGCAAGTGTAGCTGCTAATGCACAAGAAGCAAATGCATACTATGCAAAGAAGTGGACAGATAACATTTTTGTTGGTGCTGGTGTAGGTGCTATGTCAACTTTCAATGACGGCATGAACACTACATTCAACTTCAATATCTCTGTAGGTAAGTACATCACTCCGACTTGGGGAACTCGTTTGCAGTTTGGTGGCTTCCAACAGAAGATTGGTGAACAAAAGACAGGTTACGCAGGTGATACAACTTCTGCATTCGAATTCAATTTGGATGGTATGTTGAACTTGACAAACTTGTTTGGTGGTAACAATCCTGACCGTGCTTTGGATGTATATGTATTTGCAGGTCCAACTTTGAACATCGCAAAGGCTTGGAATGAAAACATTACCTATACTCAGACAACTACAGGTGATTGGGACAATGGTTTCAATGTTACATACACACCGCATACTTCATATGAATCTCATGGTTCTAAGGCTCGTATCGGTGCAACAGTAGGTTTGGGCTTTGGTTACAACGTAAACAGCAATTGGGCTATCAATTTGGAAGGTCGCTTCGGTGTAACTCCTTCTGTGTTCGGTGCTGCAAGTGACTTTAGCAAGGCTGAAGGTACAGGCCGTTTGACAATCGGTGCAACTTACACATTCGGTGGCAAGAAGTTCGCTAAGGCTGGTGAAGCTAAGATTGTTGAAAAGGAAGTTATCAAGGAAGTTGTTAAGGAAGTACCAGTAGAAGTAGTTAAGGAAGTTATCAAGGAAATTCCTGGTAAGGCTTCAGCTGCTATCTTCTTCAAGATTGGTAAGGCCGTTATCAGCCCGGAAGGTATGGTTAACGTAAAGGTTATGGCTAAGGTTATGAAGGAAAATCCTTCTACCAAGTACAAAATCGCCGGTTTTGCTGACAAGGGTACAGGTTCTGCTAAGACTAACCAAACATTGTCTGAAAAGCGTGCTCAGGCTGTTTACGATGCTTTGATTGCTGAAGGCATCAGCGCTGACAGACTTGAAAAAGTTGGTATGGGTGGTACAGATCCTATGTTCGAAAAGGCTTACTTGAACCGCGTAGTAATTTTGGAAACAAAATAATTAGAACTACCAATAAACATAAAAACCGTGTCTTAATCAAGGCACGGTTTTTTATTATATATTTGTCGATTATCATAAATATGCTTAAATTTGCACCAACAAAAAAATTGAACGATGACACTTTACAAGAACATTAAAACTAACATATTAAATCTATTCATTGGATTCCTTATTATTGGTGCGACATCTGTACAAGCCGAAAACGCCCAATACCAAAGTGACTCGACACTTATCGCTTATTTAAAAGAAGCAGGATTAACCACAACAAATGGTAATGAAGTTGTCATATTGAAAAGCGGGCACGAAAAATTCATTGACTTATTTGAAAGAATCAGAAATGCAAGACATCATATACATTTGGAATATTTCAACTTCAGAAATGATTCCATTGCCAATTGCTTGTTTAGCATATTGGAAGAAAAAGTGAAAGAGGGCGTACAAGTTAGAGCTATATATGATGCTTTCGGAAATAGTTCCAATAACCAGCCCTTGAAGAAAAAGCACATCAAAGCATTAAAAGAAAGAGGTATTGAAATTGAAGAATTCGATCCAATCAGATTTCCATGGATTAACCATGTCTTTCATCGCGACCACCGCAAAATAGTTGTCATTGATGGGAAAATTGGTTATACAGGCGGAATGAATATTGCCGATTATTATATTAATGGATTGCCAAAAATCGGTGAATGGAGAGATATGCATATTCGAATCGAAGGAAGAGCGGTAGAGAATTTACAAGCAATTTTCCTTGATATATGGAACAGGACAACTGGAGAAGAAATATCAGGCGATGCATATTTCCCATATAAAAAAGACAGTACCGTCATAAGCGACGGAGGAAAGGAAATAGCAATCGTTGACAGATATCCTCGCCGTAATCCCAAATTAATGCGAAGAGCATACGCAAAAGCAATAGAGAGTGCAGAAAATAGAGTACAAATTATCAATCCTTACTTTACACCTACACGTATCATCAAGAAGGCCATCAAGAAGGCTGTAAAAAAAGGTGTTAAGGTTGAAATTATGATTCCTGGAAAATCTGACATTCCCTTTACACCGGATGCGGCACTCTATATAGCCAATAGACTTAGAAAAAAAGGTGCGGATATCTACATTTTCAATGGAGGATTCCATCATTCAAAAATAATGATGGTAGATAGCCTATTCTGTACAGTAGGTAGTACAAATCTAAATAGCAGAAGTCTTAGATATGATTATGAAGTAAATGCCTTCATATTCGACCAACAAACAACAGGAGAACTTATCGGCATATTCAAAGAGGACCAAGCAAACAGCACCCTACTAACCAGTGAGATTTATAAAAAGAGGTCACCTTTGAAGAAATTTTGGGGATGGTTTGCACATCTGTTTACCCCCTTTTTATGATAATATGAAGAAAGAATAAAAATAAAATATGTAAAGGCTCTTATAAACTACAATATTTTTCTTACTTTTGTAAATCGGGTAAAAATACCCGCATTTATACAAGAAGAAAACAGATATGAGAGTCATTGATTTAATCAAACATACAGACGAAACCGCCTTTTCATTCGAAGTCCTCCCTCCTATCAAAGGAACCGGGATAGAAAAGTTATATCAAGATATTGACAGTTTATTGGAATTCAATCCAAAATACATTAATATCACCACGCATCGCAGCGAATACGTATACAAAGAATTAGGGAATGGACTTTTCGAGCGTGCAAGGCTAAGAAGACGTCCCGGTACAGTAGCCGTTGCCGCTGCCATTCATAATAAATACAACATTACCACAGTACCTCACATACTATGCAGCGGATTCAGCAGAGAAGATATTGAATACGAATTGTTGGATCTGCAATTCCTGAACATCACCGATCTGCTGGTGCTACGAGGCGACAAAGCCAAGCATCAATCCAGTTTTTCACCAGAGCCAAACGGTCACGAGCATGCTATTGAATTAGCAGAGCAAATCAACAACTTCAACAAAGGATTGTTCGTGGACGGTTCTCCAATTAAAGTTACCAACACTCCATTCAGCTATGGTGTTGCTTGCTATCCCGAAAAGCACGAAGAAGCTCCCAACCTGGAACAAGATCTCTATTGGCTGAAAAAGAAAATGGAAGCAGGAGCCGAATACGCAGTTACACAGCTGTTCTATGACAACAGCAAATACTTCAGTTTTGTGGACAAGGCAAGAAAAGAAGGTATAAACATACCTATCATTCCTGGAATAAAACCATTCCGGAAACAGTCACAACTGACAATGGTGCCAAAAACATTCAAGGTTGACATTCCGCAAGAGCTTACAATAGAAGCACTGAAATGCAATACGGAAGAGGAAACAGAAGCATTGGGAGTAGAATGGTGCATCCACCAATGCAAGGAATTAATCAAGCACGGAGTACCCAGCATCCATTTTTATAGTGTTGGAGCAGTAAACAGTATCAAACAAGTAGCTAAAGCTATCTATTAAAATGTTTTTTAAAGATATTATCGGACAAACAGAAGCCAAACAACGTCTCATAAAGGAAATCCAAGAAGGGAAAATTCCGCATGCACGATTGTTTTGTGGTGGACAAGGAACAGGAAAACTGCCCCTTGCCATTGCATATGCCCGATATTTATCTTGTGAGCATCCAGGAGAGACAGACGCTTGCGGGAATTGCCCAAATTGCATCAAATACAACAAATTAGCGCATCCTGACCTGCATTTTGCCTTTCCGGTAATCAAACTGAAAAACAAAGACACCGTAAGCGACGACTTCCTGACACTATGGCGGGAGATGTTGCAGAACACACCTTATTTCAATATGAACATCTGGCTGGAGCAAATGGGTGCCGAAAACCAGCAAGCACAGATATTCGTAAAAGAGAGCGAGGAGATAGTACGCAAACTGAGTTTGAAACCAAGTCAAGGAGGGTACAAAATCATGATAATATGGTTGCCCGAGAAAATGAATGCGGAATGCAGCAACAAACTGCTGAAACTATTGGAAGAGCCACCCGCAAAAACCGTCTTCCTACTCGTATCAGAAGAACCGGATGCATTGCTCGCCACCATACAAAGTAGAACACAGCGGTTCAAAATCCCGGGCATAGGAGACAATGACATAGCCACAACTCTTGTACGGGAATATGGCATCGAGGAGAAGGCAGCTGTCAACATTGCACACCGCAGCGAAGGGAACTGGATAAAGGCACTTGAAACAATCCACACGAACGAAGAAAGCAAGCTCTTCTTCGAACTCTTCGTCAGCCTGATGCGATTGGCCTACCAACGCAAGATACGTGAAATGAAACAATGGAGCGAAACGTTGGCCGCTATGGGGCGCGAGCGACAGAAACACTTCTTGGCATACGCACAACGGATGATTCGGGAAAACTTCGTCTGCAATTTCAGCAATAGCTCCATTGTCTATCTGAACGAGGAGGAACAAAACTTTGCAAACCGGTTTGCACCATACATCAATGAACGGAATGTTATCAACATAATGGACGAACTAAGTGAAGCCGAACGGCACATCGGACAGAATGTAAATGCCCGAATGGTTTTCTTTGACTTTGCATTGAAGATGATCGTGCTGTTGGTACAAAAATAATTAACCTGAAAAGAAGAAACAATGAACAATAATTTCAAACTGAAAAACGGAAGCGGTAGCCTATGCATGAAAGGTTGCGGACGCCAGGACAGACAATTGAACACCTACGACTGGCTGGCCGACATCCCAGGCAACGCAGAAGAACAAGATATGGTGGAAGTGCAATTCAAAAATACCCGTAAAGGATATTACAGGAACAGCAACCATCTGAAACTGGAAAAAGGAGACACGGTAGCTGTAGAAGCAAGTCCAGGACACGACATCGGCGTAGTTACGCTCACAGGAAGACTTGTGCCACTACAAATGCGCAAAGCCAACCTGAAACACGAAGCGGAAATCAAGCGGATCTACCGCAAAGCCAAGCCCGTGGACATGGAGAAATACAACGAGGCCAAAGCCAAGGAACACGATACGATGATACGTTCACGCCAGATTGCCTTGAGCCTGAACCTCAATATGAAAATCGGCGATGTAGAATATCAAGGAGACGGAAACAAGGCCATCTTCTACTACATTGCAGACGAACGCGTGGATTTCCGACAGCTTATCAAAGTATTGGCCGAGACCTTCCGGGTACGCATCGAGATGAAGCAAATCGGGGCACGTCAGGAAGCCGGACGCATCGGAGGAATAGGCCCTTGCGGACGCGAGCTGTGTTGTGCTACGTGGATGACCAACTTCGTATCCGTATCGACAGGCGCTGCACGCTATCAGGATATATCACTGAATCCGCAAAAGTTAGCTGGACAATGCGCCAAACTGAAATGCTGTCTAAACTATGAAGTGGACGTATATGTAGAATCGCAGAAACGGCTCCCAAGCAAGGAAATAGCTCTCGAAACAACAGAAGGGACATTCCATTTCTTCAAGGCTGACATTCTGAAAGGACTGATAACCTACTCCAGTGACAAGAACTTCATGGCAAATGCGGTAACCATTAATTCCCGTAGAGCTTTCGATATCATCAATATGAACAAACGGGGAGAAAAACCGGAAAGCCTTGCAGATGAAAGCAACAACCATGCTCCACAAAAGCCCATCGACTTGGTTGAACAGGAAAGCCTGACTCGTTTCGACAAAAGAAAAGGAACGAATAACCGAAAAAAGAAGAAAAAAACGGGAAACGACTCTCCCAATAAAGAACAGACACCCAAGGTTCAGGGAGATTCACGCCGTGCCAAAAGGGAACCTTCCGCCAATAAGGGAAACAAAAATAATGAAAAGCGGAACAATCCCCCTTTAAACAAACAGGGCAAACAGCAAACATCTGTCAACCAGCCAAAGAAGAACACCGATGAAAAGCAAGGATAACCATCGTCCGTGCTTTCAGAAAGCATCCAGACAGCTGTGGCAGAAGCTCTTGACTTCGGGAGTGTCACTTTTTATACTGATGGCATCATGCCAAGAAAATACGTATCATTACTCTTACCAGCCCGTCTGTCCGACGGGTTGGAAGAAGACTGATACCCTTACCTATCGGCTGAATACCCCTTTACCCGAGAATCAAGCCTACGGATTCCAGATAGGCATTCGCCACCAGGACACCTATCATTACCGCGACCTATGGCTGACGGTCAACCAAGACACCGTTCATCTCTATTTAGCGGATTCTACAGGAAATTGGTTGGGTAATGGGATAGGAGAACTACGTCAAGCGGTGTTCCCTATATCTTACAGTCCTCAATGCGACAGCATCCGCGAAATACGCATTACCCACATTATGCAAGACAATCCGCTACCAGGCATCCACGATATAGGAATACGCATATCGGGAAAGCACTAATGGACACTTCTACCCGCATCCAATCGCAAAAACACAAACAACAGGATGGTAAATCCCCAAAGCGAGGAGCCTCCATAACTGAATAAAGGCAAGGGAATGCCGATGACAGGCGTCAGTCCCAATACCATACCTATATTAATAAAAAGGTGAAAAAAGAAGATACTGAGCACACAATATCCATACACACGGATGAAGCGGGAATGCTGCCGTTCCGACAAAGATATCAGACGTAGAATCAAGGCCATAAAAAGCAACAACACAACGGCAGCGCCCAGGAAGCCTTGCTCCTCGCCTACGGTACAAAAGATAAAGTCTGTATCTTGTTCGGGTACATACTTCAGCTTGGTTTGTGTACCGTTCAGAAAACCTTTACCCAACAAACCGCCTGAGCCAATGGCAATCTTACTCTGGTTCACATTGTAACCGGCTCCAGCCAAGTCTTCCTTCATACCCAACAGAACTTCAATGCGGGTCCGCTGATGGGGTTTCAATACTTCCTCGAAAACATAATCGGCCGAATACAGGAAGCCGATAGAGCAAACCGCAAAAACCGCTATATAAAAATAGTTCATCGCACGCTTCCGGAAAGAAAGACAGAGCAGATAAACAACCAGCACTGTACATTCCGCATACAGGAACCACAATACATTGAAAGGAATAACATATAACGAAAACAGGAAAGCCAAAGCAATGCTTCCGCCTCCATACCCTAAAATATGGCGCACTTCCTTCCTGTCAGGACAATACGCACGGACCAACAAAGCAGAAAGAACGGTAATCAGTGACAAGACTGCAAACTCGCCGGCTGGAGTACATTCGTCCGGCATCAAATCCCGACTAAACTGAATGCCTACCACGAAATAAACCACCGAACAAATCCCGGCAAACAAGATGGAACCGGGCATCCCTTCCCGATACAGCATCAGAAAGAAAGCCAGATAAACAAGAGCCGAGCCAGTTTCTCTCTGCAGAACAATCAGCAACATCGGCAACAGAATCATTCCAACCACAGGCAAGGAGTACTTCAGCCTGCTCATCGTGAAATGGTAGGAACTGATGAACTTGGCCAAAGCCAAAGCTGTGGCGAATTTCGCAAACTCGGCTGGCTGCAAGCTCACGGGGCCGAACTTTATCCACGAATAGGAACCTTTGATATCTTCCGCCAAATAGGGAGTCACAAACAACAGCAACATCATCAATGCATAAAAGATATAAGCAAACCAGTCATAGATGGTATCTTCCAGCATCAGAATGACAAACCCCAAGAAAAAGGCTCCCCCGATCCACACCAGCTGTTTACCGGAGTTAGTATTGAAACTGAAAAGGTCCATTTCTCCATAGTCGTAGCTGGCTCCGCAAATGCTGACCCAACCCAATACAACCAAAGCTACATAAATGGCTATCGTTATCCAATCAACGGATTTTATCAGACTATCGTTCGTGTATGCCATAATCAATTCTCCTGTTCTGTATGTCGCTCGCCTTTATTTCACTTTGTGGCGAAAGTTCACCATTCAAATATTTCTCCATAATCAAGGCTCCGATGGGCACTCCATACGTCGCACCCCAGCCGCCATTCTCTACATATACGGCAACAGCAATCTTCGGATTCTCCATAGGCGCAAATCCCATAAAGGCCGAATGGTCCTTCCCTTTGTTCTGTGCCGTTCCTGTCTTCCCGCAAACATCCAGTCCCGGAATGTTTGCGGCCCTGCAAGTACCTCCGGTTACCGCTGCCCTCATCCCCTGGACAACCGTTTCGTAATGCTCCTTGCTTACTTTCGTGTATCGTTTGGTGGTATATAAGGAATCAAGTTCCTCATTTTCCACTTCCTTCACGACATGTGGAGTGATGAAATAGCCCCGATTGGCAATGGTTGCCCCTAAATTGGCAATCTGCAAAGGAGTAGCAGTCACCTCCCCTTGTCCGATGGCAATGGAGATGATGGTCAAGCCGTTCCAGGAACCCCGGTAATTCTTGTCATAATACTTGTCATTCGGAATCATTCCCCGCTTCTCGCCCGGTAAATCCACCCCCAAAGGATAACCGAATCCCATAGAAACCATATAGTCTCTCCAAGTGGACATGGCCTTCTGTACTGACCCGTACTTCTTCCGGGCTCCAATCATATGATAAAGTCCCCAACAGAAATAGCCGTTGCACGATGTGGCAATGGCTGGAACCAAAGGCAACGGAGACGGATGCCCATGACATCCTACGCGTAATCCAGAATGTACAAAACCGCCGTAACAAGGATAAGAGGTATTGGCAGTTATGATACCTTCCTCAAGGAAAGTCAACCCTTGAGTTGTCTTGAAAGTGGAGCCTGGAGGGAACTGTCCCATGATGGAGCGGTTCAACAAAGGCTTCCATGAATCGCGGGCCAAGTCCGCAAAGTTCTTCACCCGCTGACGTCCTACCATCAGACGAGGATCGAATGTTGGTGCGGAAGCCATACAAAGAACCTCTCCAGTAGAAGGTTCAATAGCCACGACGCTACCAATTTTACCTTCCAGCAAACGTTCGGCCAATTGTTGCAGCTCAATGTCTATTCCTAACTTCAAGTTCTTGCCTGCTACGGGAGTCTTGTCCAAGGCTCCATCCATATAACGTCCTTGAATACGTCCACGGGCATCACGAAGCAGAATTTCTACCCCTTTTTCTCCGCGCAACTGCTTCTCGTACGAACGTTCTATTCCTTGCTTGCCTATGAAATCACCCCGAACGTAATAGTCATCCGCTTCTATCTCTTTCTTGGAAACTTCCGCTATATCGCCCAGCACGTGAGCTGCCGAGTTGTGTGTATATTGCCGGATTGTCCGTCGCTGGATATAAAAGCCGGGAAACTTGAAGAGCTTTTCCTGAAACACTCCACATTCTACAGCCGAGAGCTGAGTCATGAACACTTGATGCGTATAAGGAGAATACCCCGGATTGGAATGACGGTCCTTCATCTCACGGATACGGCGTTTGAAGTAGTCCGGAGTAATACCCAACGTATTGCATAAGTCCAACGTATCCAGATTTTCCACCTCCTTCATCACCATAGTCACATCGTAAGCCGGCTGATTATACACCAAAAGTTCTCCGTTCCGATCGTACATCACGCCACGGCTTGGATACAGAGTCTTGTGCAAGAAAGCATTGCTGTCCGCATTCTTCTTGTAATCCTCACTCATGATCTGCAAAGTGAACAGACGAACCAGATAGATCAGCACGACAAAGACAACCGCACCACCCAATACATACTTACGTTTTTCCAGATTGAAATCTCTTTTCACCCTTTTTTCCTCCCCATCCATTCAGTACAAACCACACAAAGCATAGTAGCTACCGTACTGGCAACTATCTTCAAACATAATACCGGAACATTGAAGAACGAGAACGTGTCTATCAACAACAAAAAGGAACAGAACAAGATACAGGCAAACAATGTATATCGGAAGAAAGAGGAAAAGCCCATACTCCTTATTCCCGGGCGGAAGCCTTCATCCATATCACGGAGAGTCGCCAAGCGCAAAATCCGGCCACGTGCGAAAGCCAAGAATGTGGCAGCTGCCGCATTCATCCCCGGTGTATCGCCAAACATATCCACAGTAAGTCCCAATCCAAAAGCCCAAAGCATCAATGTATTCCTGCTGACCCTTGAATTGTATTTCAGAATAAAATAGATATAAAGAAATGGAGTGGCATACCCAGCTATATGTATCTTGTTCAGCACCAGCACTTGCAAGAATGCAAGTGCCAGGAACCATTGCAACCTGTGAAGTATCTTTATCATTTCTTGCCTCCTCTTGCCTTTTGTTCCAAATTCATCCGCTCTTCACGTCCTCTCCCGTCAATGACACGCACATCATTCAGTCGGCCGAAATCTGTAAACAGTTTCACTTTCAGCACATAAGAGAGCCCGTCGTGACTGTCTGTAATATCCTCCACCGTGCCGACAGGTATTCCCTCTGGAAATACTGCACTGTGTCCGCTTGTGACCACTGTATCGCCCAACGAAAACAAGGAATGCCGAGGCATATCCTTCACTGTGGCATATCGGGAAGAGCCGCCTTCCCACTTCAGGAACCCGAAGTATTCGCTCTGCCTGATTTTGCAGCTGATACTGCTCTTCGAGTTCAATACGGGTATTACCACCGAATAATTGTCCGAAGTAAGATAAACTATTCCCACGACGCCATTCCCGTCCACAACCCCCATTTCGCTGCGGATGCCATCCTTCTCGCCTTTGTCCAAGGTGATGTAATTGTCCGCATGTATCAGGCTGTTGTTGATGACCTTTGCCTTCATCACATCATACCCGCCCAGTGCTTCGGCCTTGATGCGTCCGAAGGCCGTGCTGTCCTTCGTCATGTCACGGAATGCTACACGTAACTGTTCCAACTGCAGCTCCAGCTCCACGTTCTTCTGCACCAGAGCGTCGTTGATAGTCCGCAGATGAAAATACCCCGTCACATGGTTCGCTGCTTCGAACACCGTGCCGGCCAACCGATTCGAAGAAGTAAAGAATGCACTTCCCTGATAATGGTTGAAACGGAACAATAGGGTAAAGCTGGTTACCTCCAAAAGTATGAAGAGAAACCATGACTTGTACTTCAAGAAGAAATTCAGCAGATTACGCATGAGTTGAGTTATGAGTTTTTTTTGAGTTATGAGTTGTGAGTTATGGGTTATGAGTTATGAGTGCCCCATCCGAAAGAAACTCAAAACTCACAACTCATATCTCACAACTCAAAAAGTCTTATCTCATCAGGAACGAGAACTTATCCACATTCTTCAATGCAATGCCTGTACCCTTGGCTACACTCAGCAAAGGTTCTTCGGCCACATGGAAAGGGATGTTAATCTTGTCCGTAAGACGCTTGTCCAAGCCACGGAGCAAGGCACCGCCACCCGCCAAGTAGATGCCGTTCACCACAATATCCGCATAGAGTTCGGGCGGTGTATTTTCCAGTGCACTGAGGATAGCCGTTTCAATCTTGGCAATACTCTTTTCCAGACAGTGCGCTATTTCCTGATAGTTCACAGGCACCTCCATAGGGAGGGCAGTGATACGGTTCGGCCCGCGTACAATATAATCCTCCGGAGCATCGTCGCCCAAATCGGTCAAGGCAGCACCTACAGCTATCTTGATACGTTCAGCCATACGTTCGCTCACCTTCACATTATGCTGTCTGTACATATACTCTTGAATATCAGCGGTCAAGTCATCACCAGCAATACGGATGGAGTTGTTCGAAACAATACCGCCCAATGAGATTACTGCAATCTCGGTAGAACCGCCACCTATATCCACAATCATATTTCCTTCCGGTGCTTCCACGTCGATACCAATACCAATAGCAGCTGCCATTGGTTCAAAAATCAAATAGACATCGCGTCCTCCAGCATGTTCGGCGCTGTCTCGCACAGCACGCAGTTCCACTTCAGTACTTCCCGAAGGTACTCCGATAACCATTCTCAACGAAGGGGTAAAGAAACGGTTGCCGATGTTCACTTTCTTGATAAGTCCGCGCATCATCTGTTCACAAGCATTAAAGTCGGCAATCACGCCGTCACGCAAGGGTCGTACGGTGCGTATGTTCGGGTTTTCCTTCTCGTACATCATCTTGGCGCGTTCTCCCACGGCAATCATCTTGTCCGTACGTCTGTCCAGTGCCACCACCGATGGCTCGTCCACCACTATGTTTCCGTTATTCAGAATGATGGTATTGGCGGTGCCAAGGTCCATCGCAATTTCTTGTGTAAATGAAAACAATCCCATTTTACCTGTCTATACCTTATTTGTTAATGTTTAAATTTTCTCGTATATTAAGTTTTTTGAGGTGCAAAGGTACGAATTTTCCTTTTATATTTATGTAACAAACAAACAAAATCTTACTTTTCAGCCAACTTTTATCCTCCCCGGAAGAATGTAACAGAAATGTAACACGTATTATTCTTCCACTTCAACCAAAAGCATTTACCTTTGTAGCAAGATTGAAATAGTATAACAATTATCTACTTTTTATGGAAACAATGTTTTTAGGAATCGTCGTATTCCTTTTCCTACTCGCCATCTTCGATTTGGTAGTAGGTGTCAGCAATGACGCTGTGAACTTTCTCAATTCGGCCATCGGCTCCAAGGCCGCTTCTTTCAAACTCGTCATTACCGTAGCCGCTCTCGGTGTATTTTTCGGAGCTGCTCTCAGTAACGGTATGATGGAAATCGCCCGTCACGGCATCTTCCAGCCCGAGCACTTCTACTTTCAGGAACTGATGTGCATCTTCCTGGCAGTCATGGTGACAGACGTGATTCTGTTGGACATCTTCAACACCCTCGGGATGCCGACTTCCACCACCGTTTCGATGGTCTTCGAACTTCTTGGAGGTACTTTCGTGCTTGCGCTTATCAAGATTGCCATGGACGAAACCGGTATGTTGGGATTCGGCGACTTGCTGAATACAGAAAAAGCATTGTCCGTTATCATCGGTATCTTCCTTTCGGTTGCGATTGCTTTCTTCTTCGGTACCATCGTACAGTACATCTCCCGTATCATCTTCACATTCAACTATACCGGACGATTGAAATATACGATTGGTCTGTTTGGAGGTGTTGCCGCTACAGCCATCATCTACTTCATGCTCATCAAAGGTTTGAAGGATTCCTCGTTCATGACTGCCGAAAACAAGCTTTGGGTGAAGGAAAACACGCTGATGCTCACCACTTACTGCTTCATCGGATTTACCGTCCTGATGCAGATTCTACACTGGTGTAAAGTGAACGTATTTAAGGTGATTGTCCTTATGGGTACCTTTGCCTTGGCTACCGCCTTTGCCGGCAACGACTTGGTGAACTTCATCGGTGTGCCTTTGGCAGGCTTGGCTTCCTTCCAGGATTTTGTAGCCAACGGCAATGGCGACCCGATGGGCTTCCTGATGTCTTCCCTTAACGGTCCTGCCAAGACTCCGTTCATCTACCTGTTTGCCGCCGGTGCCATCATGGTGATTGCCTTGGTCACATCAAAGAAGGCCAAGAACGTCATCAAGACATCCGTTGATTTGTCACGTCAAGACGAAGGCGATGAAATGTTCGGTTCGTCGGGTGTGGCACGAAGCATCGTCCGCAACACGATGAACGCCGGACAAGCCATCGCCAAATTTATCCCTGAAGGTGTCAAGACATGGGCCGACAAGCGTTTCTGCAAGGACGTGATGGTCATGGAAAACGGTGCCGCCTTCGACTTGGTACGCGCATCCGTCAACCTCGTATTGGCTGGCTTGCTCATCGCCCTCGGTACTTCCTTGAAGTTGCCTCTTTCAACCACTTATGTCACCTTTATGGTAGCTATGGGTACTTCTCTCGCCGACCGTGCTTGGGGACGTGAAACTGCCGTTTACCGCATCACCGGTGTACTCTCCGTAATTGGCGGTTGGTTCATCACTGCCGGCGCTGCCTTCACCATCTGCGCCATCGTGGTCTTGATTATGTACTACGGCGGATTCATCGCCATGTTCGCCATGATTGGTTTGGTCATCTTCCTGCTCATCCGCAGCGAACGCGCTTATAGCAAGAAGCAGAAGAACGAAAAGGCAAACGACGTCATCTTCAAGCAGTTATTAGCCAGCCAGGATGTGAAGGAACGTTGGTCGTTGCTCCGTCAGCATGTGAACAACAACCACGTAGATATGTTCGACTTCATCATGGCGACTTATACCCAAATCACCGACGGTTTCATCAATGAAGACATCAAGAGCCTCCGCAAGGCCATGGTAAGAACAGGCGAAGAAAAGCAAGCCTTGAAGAAGATGCGCCGTAAAGAAATCATCGGCTTGCGTCGCATCGACAAGTTTGCCGCCATCGAGAAGAACACTTGGTTCCATTTGGGCAGCAACAGTTGCGAACAGATGCTGTACTGCATGAAGCGTATCTGCGAACCTTGTAAGGAACACGTGGACAACAACTTCAAACCGCTTTCCGAACGTGCCCGTGGCGAGTTCATCCCGGTACGCGATGAAATGATTGCCCTCATGACCCAGGCCCGTGATGTCATCATCAGCGGCGATTACGACAAGGCGGATGCCATCTTGAAGGACGGTGATGGATTGAAGGTGAAGATTTCAACCCTCCGTCGCCACCAGATGAACCGCATCCACGACGAAAGCGTAAACGTGAAGACTGCTTTGGTTTACCTGAACATCTTGCAGGAATCGCAAGAATTGGTAAGCAGCTGGAGACATTTGCTCCGTGCCAGCCGTATGTTCCAATAAGTTAAACATAAAAACACACCTATATTTTTAAAATTTGATAGCTTCTTTTCTTCGTTTTTCGAAGAAAGAAGCTATCTTTGTAACCAATAAACCTTAAATATCAAAAAAACAAGAGCCATGGCAGACATGAATAACATTATCAAGCAATTCCCCGAAGTGGGCGAAGTACAAGAAATCAAGGCACTGACTTCAGGCCTCATCAACCAGACTTATTTGGTAAAGACTGCTGACGAAAACGAACCCAACTACGTTCTCCAACGCATCAACAACAACATCTTCTGCGACGTCGATATGCTCCAGCACAACATCGAAGTGGTGACCAACCACATCCGTGCGAAACTCGAAGCGGCAGGCGAAGAAGAAATCGACCGCAAGGTGCTCCGCTATATCCCGGCAACAGACGGAAAGACTTATTATTGCGACGAATCGGGCTACTGGCGTGTATCGGTATTCATCCGCGACTCACAGACCCTGGAAGCCGTTACTCCGGAATCTTCTTATCTGGCAGGCTTGAAGTTCGGTGAATTCCAAGCTCAGTTGGCCGACGTGCCTGAACAATTGGGCGAAGTCATCCCTAAGTTCCACAACATGGAATTCCGTTTGCAACAGCTCCGCGAAGCCGTAGCCGAAAACAAGGCAGGCCGTTTGGCAGAAGTGCAGGACATCGTGGATGCCATTGAAAAGGATGCTGAAAAAATGTGCAGCGCCGAACAGCTTCACCGCGAAGGCAAGTTGCCGAAACGCATTTGCCATTGCGACACCAAGGTAAGCAACATGATGTTCGATATGGAAGGCAAGGTACTTTGCGTCATCGACCTCGACACCATCATGCCGTCGTTCATCTTCTCTGACTTCGGTGACTTCCTCCGTTCAGCTGCCAACACCGGCAAGGAAGACGACGCCGACTTGAACAACGTACAATTCAACATGGAAATCTTCAAGGCATTTGCCAAGGGTTACATCGAATCGGCCAAGGTATTCCTTACTCCGTTGGAAATCGAGATGTTGCCGTATG
>JAFQBF010000064.1 GCA_017416735.1 Bacteroidaceae bacterium
ACGGGTGACTTCGCCATCCAAGCCTGCCGTGTGCTCAACCCCCAGGAATTGATAGGCACCGACATCAGCGAGGGCATGATGAACGTGGGTCGTCAGAAAGTGAAAGATGCAGGATTGGAGGGCCGTATCTCCTTCGCCAAGGAGGACTGTACTGCCCTCACCTTTCCTGACAAGCGATTCGACGCCATCACCGTGGCTTTCGGAGTGCGCAACTTCGAAGACCTGGACAAGGGATTGAGGGAAATGCACCGAGTGCTCGACACGGACGGAAAGCTCGTCATCCTCGAACTCTCCGAACCCGATTGGTTCCCGATGAAGCAACTCTATGCCCTCTATTCCAAGGTAGTCATCCCGACATTAGGCAAGCTCCTGTCGAAAGACCGCAGTGCCTATACTTACTTGCCTCAGTCCATCAAGGCCTTCCCGCAAGGCAAGGTGATGCAAGGAATCATTCAGAAGGCCGGTTTCAGCGAAGTACAATTCAAGCGACTGACCTTGGGGATCTGTACCCTATATACTGCAACCAAATAACGAAAAGAAATTATCTTTATGAATAAATTCGGTTTGATAGGCTATCCGCTCGGACATTCCTTCTCGAAAAACTTCTTCAACCAGAAGTTCCAATCCGAAGGCATCAACGCCGAGTATATCAACTTCGAAATCCCGACCATCGGCGAAGTGACCAACATCCTGCTGAGCAATCCTGACTTGGTGGGCTTGAACGTAACCATTCCTTACAAGGAGCAAGTCATCCCCTACCTCGACGAGCTGGATGCCGATGCCAAGGCCATCGGTGCGGTGAACGTCATCAAGATTCGTCGTCAGAAGGGAAAGCTGAAACTGATTGGCTACAACTCGGACATCATCGGATTCACCGACTCCATCGAACCGTTGCTGGAACCTCAGCACAAGAAGGCTCTGATACTGGGAACCGGCGGTGCCTCGAAAGCCATCTTCCACGGATTGAAGAAACTCGGTGTGGAAGCCAAGTTCGTGACACGCACCCCCAAGGAAGGCATGTTCACTTACGAAGACCTGACCAAGGAAGTGATGGACGAATACAAGGTCATCGTGAACTGCACCCCGGTGGGCATGTACCCCCGTGCCAACGAATATCCGAACATCCCTTACGAATACATCACTCCCAACCATTTGTTGTACGATTTGTTGTATAACCCGGACACCACCCTCTTCATGAAGAAGGGAGCCGACAAGGGCGCCGTGGTGAAGAACGGATTGGAGATGTTGTTGTTGCAGGCTTTTGCGGCTTGGGATATTTGGAATGAATGATATAAAACGTGAGGAAAAAGATATTTTTAGGCATAAGCATCACATTCGTGGTTTTGGTCGTCCTCCTATGGTCGGCCAGTTCCTTTATGCTCGATTACTCCCTCAGCCCCGCCAATCGGGGAAAGGACTTGCAAGGTTCGTGGGAATATATGTTTCAGAACTACCCCGAACTTGAAGCCTGGCGGGATAGCCTCGTGCAAGCCGGTGCCCTGAAAGATACCTTCATCTATGCTCCCGACGAAGCTCGTCTGCACGCCTATTTCGTAGCGGCCCCCCAACCGACTTCGAAAACCGCCGTCATTGTCCACGGATATACCGACAATGCCATCCGGATGATGATGATTGGCTACCTTTATAATAAGAATTTAGGATACAACATCCTCCTGCCCGACCTGCGATATAGCGGACTGAGTGATGGCGAGGCTTTCCAGATGGGATGGCTCGACCGCAAGGATGTGATGCAATGGATGGACGTGGCGAATGAAATCTTCGGCGACAGCACCCGGATGGTGGTTCACGGCATTTCGATGGGTGGAGCCACCACGATGATGGTCTCCGGTGAACCGCAACCCGACTATGTGAAATGCTTTGTCGATGATTGTGGCTACACTTCCGTCTGGGACCAGTTCGGCAAGGAACTGAAAGAACAATTCAGCCTGCCGGAGTTCCCGCTGATGCACACCGCCAGTTGGTTGTGCGACTGGAAGTACGGATGGAATTTCAGCGAAGCATCGGCTTTGGAGCAAGTCAAGAAATGCCAATTACCTATGCTCTTCATCCACGGCGACAAGGACGACTTCGTACCCACTTGGATGGTGTACGACCTCTACGAGGCCAAGCCCGAGCCCAAGGAACTTTGGGTAGTGCCCGATGCCGACCATGCTACTTCCTACAAGTTGAACAAGGAAGCCTATACCGAAAAAGTGAAACAATTTACCGACAAGTACATTCAATGAGAAAATTATTATACATATTATCCTTTATCGGATTGATGGGATGCCTCCCCCTCCAGGCCAAGGAATACACCGTCCAGGAAATCCCGATGGTGCATCTGCAAGACCGCACCCGCTATGTAAGCAATCCTGACGGAATCCTTTCAGCATCGGCGGTAGCCACGATGGACAGCATCCTCCATTCCTTGGAGCAGAAAACGGGCATACAGACCCTGGTTGTAGCCGTGACCGGCATTGAAGGAGGCGACTGCTTCGACTTCGCCCATCGATTGGGACAGGAATGGGGCGTGGGACAAAAGGAGCGCAACAATGGTCTGGTGATTCTCCTCTCCACCGATGAGCGATGTGTACAGTTCGCTACCGGCTATGGCCTGGAGGGCGTACTTCCCGATGCCATCTGCAAACGCATCCAGAGCCGGTATATGGTGGAACACCTCGGCAAGAACGATTGGGACACCGGTATGGTGGCGGGCATCCGTGCGGTGAACGGCTATCTGGATGGTTCGATGGAAAACATCGGAGGTGAAGAAGACGGTGACGATACGGCCTTGATTATCTTCCTGGTGTTGTTCATCGGAGGTATCGTCGGCATCATTGCCATTGTCGCTCACTTTGGCAACCAATGTCCGAAGTGCAAGAAACGTCACGCTCTGCAACGGGTGTCCTCACAAGTGGTTTCACGCAAGATGGGTGTGGTGACAACGGAAGTGACCTACCTGTGCAAATACTGCGGCCATCGGGTGACGATGAAGGAACAATCTTCTGACCCGAACTTCCGCGGTCCCCGCAGCGGTGGTCCTACCATCTTCATGGGTGGCGGAGGCTTCGGCCGAGGCGGTGGCGGATTCAGCGGAGGAAGTTTCGGTGGAGGCAGCTTCGGAGGCGGTGGAGCAGGAAGCCGATTTTAAATTAAAAATTGAAAATTAAAAATTAAAGTTTTATGAAGAAATCAACAATTATCCTGATTGCAGTCGTTGCAATCGCAGCCATTTGGGGCATCAGCGCCTACAATGGATTGGTGAAGATGGACGAGTCGGTAAACACCGCTTGGAGTAACGTGGAAAACCAATATCAGCGTCGTGCGGACTTGATTCCGAACCTCGTAAATACCGTGAAGGGCTATGCCGCTCACGAAAAGGAAACTCTCGAAGCCGTAATGGCAGCCCGTTCAAAGGCTACTCAGATGACCGTGGATGCCGACAACCTGACTCCTGAAAAATTGCAGGAATATCAGAAAGCACAAGGCGAAATCGGTGCTGCGCTCGGTCGCTTGCTCGCCATCACCGAGAATTATCCAGACTTGAAGGCCAACCAAAACTTTATGGAACTGCAAGCACAGTTGGAAGGTACTGAGAACCGCATCAGCGTGGAACGCCGCAACTTCAACGAAGTGGCTCGTGAGTACAACACTTCCATCCGTACGTTCCCGAAGACCCTCATCGCCGGCATGTGCGGCTTCGACAAGCGTCCGTACTTCGAAGCTGAAGAAGGTGCCAACAAGGCTCCGGAAGTGAAGTTCTAAAATACAATCTGTCATTCAGAGGAGCTATGCGACGAAGAATCTCGGCAACATCCACTTTATGCTCCCAAGATTCTTCACTACACTTCGTTTCGTCCTGAATGACAAAAACATGATATAAAACCATTATGTTCAACTCATTTGGAAATATCTTCCGTCTCACCAGCTTCGGCGAATCACACGGACCGGGCGTGGGCGGAGTCATCGACGGATTCCCTGCCGGCATTGCCATCGACATGGACTTCGTGCAGCAGGAACTGAACCGCCGTCGTCCAGGACAATCCTTGCTCACCACCAGCCGACAAGAACCGGACAAGGTGGAATTCCTCTCGGGCATCTTCGAAGGACGCTCTACCGGATGCCCCATCGGATTCGTGGTATGGAACAAGAACCAACATTCCAACGATTACGAAAACATCCGAAATCTGTTCCGCCCCTCGCATGCAGACTATACCTATATGCAGAAGTACGGCATCCGCGACCATCGGGGCGGCGGACGCTCCTCG
Source organism: Bacteroidaceae bacterium (assembly GCA_017416735.1). GTDB lineage: Bacteria > Bacteroidota > Bacteroidia > Bacteroidales > Bacteroidaceae > Phocaeicola. The sequence goes on from JAFQBF010000064.1 coordinate 4,269, forward strand.
GCCCGCGAGACCATCAGCCGTGTCGTGGCGGGAGCCTTGGCCAAGCTGGCCTTGAAACAACTCGGCATCCGCATTACAGCCTACACGTCGCAGGTGGGCGATATCAAGTTAGAGAAGAATTACAAGGAATACGACCTTGACCTGATTGAGAGCAATGATGTGCGCTGTCCCGACACTGAAAAAGCCGAAGAAATGGCGACCCTCATCAAACAGGTGAAGGCAGATGGCGACACCATCGGCGGTGTCATCACCTGTGTCATCCAAGGATGCCCCATCGGCTTGGGACAACCAGTCTTCGGCAAGCTTCATGCGGCTTTGGGGAATTCCATGCTCAGCATCAATGCCGTAAAAGGTTTTGCTTATGGCGAAGGGTTCGACAATATGGACTTACGCGGAAGCCAACAGAACGACGTATTCTACAACGACCACGGACGCATCGCCACGCACACCAACCATTCGGGAGGCATCCAGGGCGGCATCAGTAACGGTCAGGACATCCATTTCCGCGTGGCCTTCAAGCCGGTAGCTACTCTCCTGATGGAGCAGCATACGGTGAACATCGACGGCATCGATACCACCATGAAGGCGAAGGGCCGTCACGACCCGTGCGTATTGCCCCGTGCGGTACCTATTGTGGAAGCCATGGCAGCCATGACGATACTGGATTATTATTTGATTGACCGAACGACGCAATTATAAAAAAAGTGGATGTGCTTCTCGGCACATCCACTTCCTTATTTTTACAACTCATTCTTATAGATATTCGCCATCACCTTCTGATATTGGTTTTCCAACTGCATACGGGCTTGCAAGTTCTTATAAACCGTTTCGGCTTCGACGAAGTATTCTATCAACGAAATCTGACCTTCCTTCAAGGCTTGCTTCAAGAGGTCGAGCGACTTGTACAACAAAGGCATGTCGTAGGTGTCCATCGCTTCTTTGAGTTGTTGCATTTCGTTGAAGAGCGCCATCAGGTTGTTTTCAATTTCCAAGCGGGCATCTTCCTGCATCAGTTGGGCACTGAGAGCTTGTGCCTTGGCTATCTGCACCTTTTTGCGATTGGAGAACAAGGGAATGGAACCTCCCACCACGAAACCGTTCATCGACATCTCGCTATCGGTATTGCGACGGAAACCTGCCTGAAGCTTCGGGAGCCAATCCTGCTTATTGACAGAGACTTGCTTCTCTGCTGCTTTCGTGGCAAAGGAAAGAGCCTGCAAATCGAGGTCGGAGGCAATGACTTCATCGCGCAAGGTGTTGAAGTCATTGATGGCCTTCACTTGCGGATATTGTACATCGGCAAACTCCAACGGCATGTTGCCATTCATTGCCAACAAGGATTGAAGTGCCGAACGACAAGCTGCATGGTTCTGTGCCACTTCGGTTTGCACATTCATCCGCTCCATCTTGATTTTGTTCACTTCCAGAATATTGGCATCACCGGCTTCAAGGCGCTTGGCATACAATGCCTCCAACTCATCGGCATTCTTCTTGCGAATGTCCATCAAGGCCTTTTCCTGATTGAGGAGAATCAAGTCGAGGCAAAGGGTCTTGGCCTTCAAGAGGATGTCCCGACGAACAGCTTGTTGTTGCTTGTCGATAGCTTCGTTCGCCAAGTCGGCTTGTCGGTTACGGGTGATGTACTGAGTGGGGAAATCGAATCCTTGCGATGCCACAAACTCGGTGCCGTGTCCCGGTCCTGCCCCGTTCTTGTAGAAAGAGCTATAACTTACCGTCGGGTCGGGCAAATTATTGGAGGTACGGTTCTCCATCTTCTGAGCCTTGGAGAGCTGGACTTGCGATTGCAACTCCTTGTTGTTCTGCTCAATGCTCTGAAGCACTTGGTTGATGCTTTGTGCCTGCATCCCTATCGGGAGGCAAAGTGCTATGGTTATGATTATTTTTCTCATTATTCTTTTTGTTTTTCACCACAGAGTACACGAAGTTCCACAGAGTTTTAAATATTTACTCCGTGAGACTCTGTGTTACTCTGTGGTGAATTAATTTCATTTCTTCTTACGGTTCATCCATTCATAAACAATCGGTACGATGAAGGCATTGAGGAAGGTGGATGTCAACAAACCTCCCAAGATGACCTTCGCCATCGGACTTTGGATTTCATTGCCCGGCAAGTCGCCACGGAAAGCCAACGGAATCAAGGCCAAGGCCGAACTCAAAGCCGTCATGAGAATCGGGTTGAGTCGGTCGAGCGAGCCGTGCACGATGCTTTCTTCCAACGGCATACCTTCGGCACGGAGCTTGTTGTACCGGCTGATGAGCAACATACCGTTACGGGTAGCAATACCGAACAACGAGATGAAACCGATGATGGCCGGGATGCTGACTTCGCCCGTGGTGAGCATCAAGGCGAACACCCCACCAATCAATGCCAAAGGCAAGTTGAGAAGAATCACCCCACTCTGTGCGGCATTCTTGAACTCGGTGTAAATCAAGAGGAAGATGACCACGATACTCATTAACGAAGCCAAAAGCAAGGTGCGGCTTGCGGCTTCTTCACTCTCGAACTGACCACCAAATTCCACGTGATAGCCTTCGGGCAATTTCACTTCGGCATCGATGCGTTCACGGATGTCGTTCACCACCCCACGAAGGTCACGTCCGCTGGTGTTGGCGGAAATCACAATCTTGCGCTTCACGTTCTCACGGCTCACACTATTGGGACCCATCGATGAAACCACATCCGCCACATAGCTGAGAGGAATGCGCTCACCGCTTTCGGTATCAATCATCAGGTCGTTCACCTTGTCCATCTCGTCACGGACATTGTCCTTGGCACGGACGATAAGGTTGAACACCTTGCCTTGTTCATATACTTGCGATACGGTGGCACCCGCCAAGTTCACGGCCACAAACTCGCCGAACTCCGGCATGGTTACGCCATACTTCGCCATCATTTCACGCTTCGGAACAATCTGAAGCTGAGGACGTTCGATTTGTTGTTCCACATTGAGGTCGGCAATGCCCTCGATGCCACTGATAGCGGTCTTGATGCGGTTGGCATAGAGGTACATGTGATTCAAGTCATCGCCGAAAAGCTTGATGGCAATGCTGGCCTTCGTACCCGAAAGCATGGCATCGATACGATGGCTAATCGGTTGACCGAGTTCGATATTGGCACCCGAAAGGGTATTGAGCTTATCACGCACTTCCTGCATCATCTCGTCCTTCGAGCGGTCCTTCAACTCGTAAGGCGCCTCGATTTCGCTACCGTTTACCCCACGCGAGTGTTCATCCAATTCGGCACGACCCGTCTTGCGGGCCACGGTTTGGATTTCAGGAATGGAAAGCAAGAGTTCTTCGGCACGACGACCGAGCTTGTTGGATTCTTCAAGCGATACGCCCGGCATAGAGGTGATGTTGATGGTCAAGGAACCTTCGTTGAACGATGGCAAGAACGAGCGTCCCAACTGGAAGAAACATACCAAGGCCACCACCAAGAGTGCGAAAGTGCTTCCCATCACGACAACCTTATGATTCAACGCCCACAACAAGGCACGCTGATATTGCTTCTTCATCCATACCGCCACGAACGCTTCCTTCGGCAGACCTTCGCCCTTGTTGTTGCCCAAAAGGTAGCTACAAAGCACGGGAGTCAAGGTCAACGCCACGAATGTAGAGGCAAACAAGGCCACGATGAAGGCGATGCCCAGCGGCACCAACATACGGCCTTCCATACCGCTCAAGAAGAACAAGGGCACGAAGCTCACCACGATAATCAAGGTCGAGTTGAGGATAGGCATACGTACTTCTTTCGAAGCTTCGAACACGACATCCTTGATGCTTCGACGTTCACCCTCAGGCAAGAGGCGGTTTTCGCGCAAACGTTTCCACACGTTTTCCACATCGACAATGGCATCGTCCACCAACGAACCGATGGCAATGGCCATACCGCCCAAGCTCATCGTATTGATGCTCAACCCCATATAGTGCAAAGCCAAGATAGCCACCACCAAGGCCAATGGTAAAGTAACCAACGAAATCAAGGTGGTGCGGACATTCGCCAAGAAGAGGAAGAGAACGATAATTACAAAGATAGCCCCTTCGTAAAGCGATGACTTCACATTGTCAATCGAGCTATCGATAAATCGGCTCTGACGGAAGATGTCGGTCGAAATCTTCACATCGGGAGGAAGATTCTTCTGCACATCGTCGAGAGCAGCAATGAGCTTTTCGGTCAACTCGATATTCATAATTTAATTTGGAATAAAGTAATTTAGATTAGTTCTTATTTTTAATCTCTAAGCATTAATAATTTATTTGTTGAACTTAATATAGCATCGATACTTGCTTTTACAATATCCTCATTTGTTGCTCGTCCAGTTGCTTTATTTCCTTCTTCATCTACTGTTATAACAAACACTTCTCCTAATGCGTTTGTTCCACCAGTTATGGCTTCTATGTGGTATTCTTCTAAGTCTATACGGACAATTTCATTAACGAAAGATTGGATAGCATTAAGTGCAGCATCTACCGGACCCACTCCTGTTTCTGCACGATATTTAACAGTTCCATCTATTTCTAATTTAACTGTTGCAGTAGGTAATGTGCTGTCTCCAGTCATGACACTAATACCTAAAAGTTTTATTCTTTCAGTTGTAGGTTTTCCTTGAATAGCTTCAGCAATTGATCTGAAATCAATATCTGTTATTGTTTTACCAGAATCTCCTAATTCTTTAACTTTTGTAAATAATTCGTTAAATTTATCGTCATCTAGATTAATGTTATATTCGTCTAATTTTGATTTTATTGCATTAGCTCCAGTTAATTTACCTAATACAATTCTTCTTTTATGTCCGACTTCTTCTGGGTAGAATGCTTCATAAGTGTTACTGTTTTCAAGTACTCCCTGTACATGAATACCTGCTTCATGTGCAAATGCATTTTCACCAACAATTGCCTTGTTAGGTGGCATTTTAACTCCAGAAATTCTTGCAACAGTTTCAGAAGTATTAACTAATAATTCTGATTTAATGTTTGTTTTGATATTATAAGCTTTGTGTAAGGTCATAACAATTTCTTCAAGTGAAGCATTACCTGCTCTTTCACCTAATCCGTTTATTGTACATTGTGCTTGTTTAGCACCAGCTTCTATGGCTGCAAGAGAGTTTGCTACTGCAAGTCCAAAATCATTGTGACAGTGAACGCTTATTGGTACTGTAATAACTTCTCTTAGATTTGTGATTAGTTCATTCATTTTTCTTGGAATTGTTACACCTACAGTGTCGGGAACATTAATTTTATCTACTCCTGCTTCTTGAACAGCACCGAATACTTCTTTTAGGTAATCAAGTTCCGTTCTTGTG
>JAFQBF010000065.1 GCA_017416735.1 Bacteroidaceae bacterium
TGGACGAGGCCGATGCGGTGTTTATGAACACTTGCTCCATCCGCGACAATGCCGAACAGAAAATCCTCAACCGCCTGGAATTCTTCCACGCAATGAACAGCAAGCGGGGCAAGAAGAACCAGCTCATCGTGGGCGTTCTCGGTTGTATGGCCGAGCGTGCCAAGCAGGACTTGATTGACAATCATCACGTGGACCTCGTGGTAGGACCGGATGCCTATCTTTCTCTTCCTGAACTGATTGCATCGGTAGAAGCCGGTGAGAAGGCCATCAACGTAGAGCTTTCTACCACAGAGACTTATCGCGACGTGATTCCATCCCGCATTTGTGGAAATCACATTTCGGGCTTTGTGAGCATTATGCGTGGTTGTAACAATTTCTGCCACTATTGCATCGTTCCTTATACTCGTGGACGTGAACGGAGCCGCGATGTGGAAAGCATTCTCAACGAAGTGCTCGACCTCTCTGCCAAGGGCTATAAGGAAGTAACCCTCCTCGGTCAGAATGTCAATTCCTATCGCTTCGAAAAGGACGGTGAAACCATCAACTTCCCTACCCTCCTCCGCCTCGTGGCCGAAGCCGTACCTCATATGCGTGTCCGCTTCACCACCTCGCATCCGAAGGATATGAGCGATGAAACACTTCAAGTAATTGCTGATGTACCGAATGTGTGCAAGCATATCCACTTGCCAGTACAGAGCGGCAGTTCACGCATCTTGAAGCTGATGAACCGTAAATACACCCGCGAATGGTATCTGGAACGTGTAGCAGCTATCCGTCGCATCATCCCCGATTGTGGTTTGAGCACCGACATTTTCAGTGGTTATCATTCGGAAACAGAAGAAGACCATCAGGAATCGCTCTCGTTGATGCGTGAATGTGGCTACGATTCTGCCTTTATGTTCAAGTACTCCGAACGTCCGGGCACTTATGCATCGAAGCATTTGCCGGACGACATTCCGGAAGAAATCAAGATTCGCCGATTGAACGAAATCATTGAGCTTCAGAACCAACTCTCTGCCGAAAGCAATGCGAAGGACGTGGGCAAGGTGTTTGAAGTGATGGTGGAAGGTGTATCGAAGCGCTCGAAAGAACAGCTCTTCGGTCGTACTCAACAGAACAAGGTCGTGGTATTCAACCGAGGCACACACCGCATAGGCGATTTCGTGAATGTGCGTGTAACCGCTTCCAGTTCAGCGACTTTGATTGGTGAAGAAGTATTTGAATAATATTATATTGTCATTCAGAGCGAAGCGAAGAATCTCGGTATCATCCACTTTGTGTTACCGAGATTCTTCACTTCACTTCGTTCCGTTCTGAATGACAATTACTTTAATTACTTATGAGCAAGAAAGAAATCTACAAACAGAAGAATATCCAGTTCCTGAAAGATTTATCCGTCGAGGAAGGCATCCTAAGCCTTCCTTGCGGCGTTTATTACAAGGTATTGCAGACAGGTGAAGGCAAGACCTCTCCCACCGTCCGAAGCATTGTGAGCGTCCACTATCGCGGCACCTTGATAGACGGCAAGGAGTTTGACAATTCCTACAAGCGTAATTGCCCCGAAGCCTTCCGCCTTTGCGATGTGATTGATGGTTGGCAAATTGCTCTCCAACAGATGCACGTGGGCGACAAGTGGATGATTTACATTCCATCCGAAATGGGTTATGGATCGAAAGCTTGTGCCGGTATCCCTGGTTTCTCCACCCTTGTTTTTGAAGTGGAGTTATTAGGTATTGGGTAAAATCTTTCTTGGCGAGCACATACAAATAGTTTATTCATCCATTTCTTCTTCAACAATTCTAAAAAGTTGTACAACTTTTGGGCTAAGAAACTATTCAAATGTTTATTGTATGAAGAAATGTACGAAAAAAGGCTTGAATGGTATCATTCAAGCCTTTTCTTATACCTTAGTAATATTGAGGATTACTTCTGTGCCGGCATTACAATCCACATAATGAGGTAAGCCAGGAGGCCGAAACCACCCAACAATACACAAAGTAACCAAACAACACGTACGATGCTGGCATCCAAACCGAGGAATTCGGCCAAGCCACCGCATACACCTGCAATCTTCTTGTTCGCCGAGCGAACCAATTTCTTATCTGCCATTTTATATAGTTTTAAAAATTTGTTGCAAAATTACGGAAAAAATGCAGGTCGATACATATTTATAGTCTTAAAAGTCCTTAAAGAATAGCTATATATATCCAATTTATTTGTTATTTTGCAACAAATTAGGGATAGAAGTGGATAGACTCAAGATAGATACTTGTCCATTGTGTGGTGGACGGCGATTGGAGTATGCAATGACTTGTACGGATTATTACGCCTCGGGCGAGAAGTTCGAGGTGATTCGTTGTGCGCATTGTGGTTTCCAGATGACTCAGGATGTACCTGTCGAATCGGAGATTGGTAGATATTATGAAGTCCCCGATTACATCTCTCATTCCAATACTCGGAAAGGGTTGATGAACAGGGTTTATCACTTGGTGCGTCGGGGTATGCTTTCCCGTAAGGCTTTGCTTGTGAAAAATGCCTCAAAACAGGAAAAGGGGGCATTGCTTGACTATGGAACAGGTACTGGTTATTTTGCAGACACGATGGCAAGATGCGGATGGAAGGTCAGTGCCATTGAGAAAAGTGCGAAAGCAAGGGAATTTGCTAAAATCCAATTCGGATTGAATGTCGAGTCTGAAAAGGCATTGGATAGCTATGCCGATGGTTCGTTCGATGTAGTGACCCTTTGGCACGTGATGGAACACCTTGAATATCTGAATGAGATGTGGGACACTCTTCATCGTTTGCTTAGAAACGGCGGAAGTCTGATTCTGGCTGTACCCAATCCTGATTCGTATGATGCACAAAAGTATGGCAATGTATGGGCTGCATACGATGTTCCTCGACACTTGTGGCATTTTAGCCCGTCGGTGATGAAACAATTTGGTATCAAGCACAATTTCAAGCTTGAAAAGAGTTATCCGATGCCGATGGATGCTTTTTATGTATCAATGTTAAGTGAAAGGTATAAAGGAAGCCGTCTGTCGTTCCTTAAAGGACTTTGGATGGGTATGTTGGCATGGTTCAATGCCATAGGAAATAAAGAACGGAGCAGTTCAATGATTTATGTATTCAGAAAGAAATGATTATGGTCAAGAGAGCGGACAACTTTTTTAATATGCAATTCATCACCTCGAGCATCAGTACTACATTGGTGTTGTTGTTGCTTGGTATGGTGGTATTCTTTGTACTTTCTGCCAACAATTTGTCGAACTATGTACGCGAGAACATTGGCTTCACGGTACTTGTGAGCGATGACATGAAGGAAGCGGAAGCGTTGAAGTTCCAAGAGCGGCTCAATGCTGAGGCGTATGTGAAGGAGTCAGCATATATTTCGAAAGAACAGGCCTTGAAAGAGCAAACCGAAGCGATGGGTACTGACCCGGCTGAATTCTTGGGTTACAATCCGTTTACAGCAAGCATCGAAATCAAGCTGAATGCGGCTTATGCCAATAGTGATAGTATTGCTTGGATTGAAAAAGAAATCCTATCCAACAAAAAGGTCATGGAAGTGAACTATCCGCAGGATTTGATTGATTCTGTGAATCGAAATATTCAGCGAGTGAGTATGTTTCTCATCGGTTTGGCTGCTTTGCTTACATTTATCAGTTTTGCACTGATAAACAATACAATCCGCCTTGCCGTTTATTCGAAGCGTTTCTTGATACATACCATGAAGCTGGTGGGTGCCAGTTGGTCTTTTATCCGTCGTCCATTCCTGATGCGCAATCTCTGGGTTGGTGTGCTTGCGGCTATGATGGCGGATGCGGTATTGTTGGGATTGGCATATATGCTTGTGAAGTATGAACCTCAGCTGATTGAAATAATTACCCCTTCTACCTTGTTGGCAGTTTTGGCGTCGGTTTTCGTTTTTGGGGTGATTATAACGTGGATGTGTGCATATATATCCATTAACAAATATCTGCGGATGAAAGCGGGTGAATTGTATTATGTATAGTTGTGAACGTAAATAAAGTATAGATATATGAACAAACAAAAGTTTGCATTCGACAAAGCCAACTTCATATTGTTGGCTGTCGGTATGGCGATTATCATTCTCGGCTTCTTGCTGATGGGAGGACCGGGTTCTACGGAAGGCTATTTTGAGCCCGAAATCTTCAGTGTTCGACGTGTAAAAGTAGCACCGGTTGTGTGTCTTTTCGGTTTTGTTTTTATGATTTATGGTATCCTTCACAAGTCTAAGGGTGGTGAAAAGAATGAATAATTATGGATATATTTGAAACGATTGTCATAGCTATAGTGGAAGGATTGACCGAGTTTCTTCCCGTATCATCAACTGGGCATATGATTATTGCCCAGAATTTGCTTGGTGTTGAAAGTACGGAATTTGTGAAGGCTTTCACGTTTATTATTCAGTTTGGTGCCATTCTTTCGGTTGTGGTACTCTATTGGAAGCGTTTTTTCCAATTGAACCATACTCCAGCTCCTGAAGGTTCCAATGGAGTTCAGAAGTTTCTGCATAAGTTTGACTTCTATTGGAAACTGTTTGTGGCATTTATTCCGGCTGCAGTACTCGGATTGTTGTTTAGTGACATGATTGACGAAATGTTGGAAAAAGTTTCCGTAGTAGCCGCAATGCTGGTAGTAGGGGGTGTGTTTATGTTGTTTTGCGACAAGATTTTCAACAAAGGAAGTGAAGATACACCTTTTACTGAGCGACGTGCCTTTATGGTAGGTTTGTTCCAATGTATTTCGATGATTCCAGGTGTTTCGCGTTCAATGGCTACCATTGTGGGTGGTATGTCACAAGGTTTGACCCGTAAGGCCGCTGCAGAGTTTTCGTTTTTCTTGGCTGTTCCTACCATGTTCGGTGCTACGTTATATAAAATGTACAAATTGCTGAAGACAGGAGGTACGGATTTGATTATGGACAATATGACGGCACTTGTTGTTGGGAATGTAGTGGCGTTCATTGTAGCGATGCTGGCCATCAAGGGCTTTATCAAGTATGTACAGAAGTATGGTTTCAAAGCATTCGGTTGGTATCGGATTATTGTAGGTGGTATTATCCTTGCCATGCTGGCTTTGGGATATGATTTGACAATTATGTAAGCGATGGATTTCAAGGAAGGAGAAGTTTTGTTTTTCGATAAGCCGTTGACGTGGACTTCGTTTGCGGTTGTCAACAAGATACGTTATCACTTGTGCCGCAAGCTGGGTGTAAAGAAACTGAAGGTAGGCCATGCAGGAACACTCGACCCGCTTGCTACTGGTGTGATGATATTGTGTACGGGTAAGGCTACGAAACGTATCGAGGAATTTCAGGCACATACCAAGGAATATGTGGCCACACTTATGCTTGGAGCAACCACCCCTTCATACGACCTTGAGAAGGAGATTGATGCAACCTACCCTACAGAGCACATTACCCGTGAACTGGTGGAAGAGACCTTGAAACGTTTTGTAGGAAGCATTGAACAGGTCCCGCCTGCTTTTTCGGCTTGTATGGTGGATGGAAAACGTGCTTACGACCTCGCACGTAAAGGTGAGGAAGTACAACTGAAAGCCAAGACACTTGTTATAGACGAGATTGAGCTTTTGGAGTGTGAGTTGCCGGTCATCAAGATTAGAGTTGTATGTTCGAAAGGTACATATATTCGTGCGTTAGCGCGCGATATAGGTGAAGCACTTGATAGTGGCGCTCACTTGATAGGGCTTCGACGTACACGTGTAGGAGACGTCCGTGTAGAAAGTTGTATGAAGGTAGAAGATTTTGAGCTATGGCTCGAGGGAGTTAATATAAGTAACGAATAAGGAAATTACAAATAAGATAGAAAGATATGAAACTGTCACAATTTAGGTTCAATTTGAAGGACGAGCAGATTGCTCAGTATCCTACGAAGTATCGGGATGATTCACGTTTGATGGTGGTAAACAAGAAGACAGGTGAGATTGAACACCGAATGTTCAAGGACATCTTGGAATATTTTGATGAAGACGATGTGTTTGTTTTCAATGACACAAAGGTTTTCCCGGCCCGTCTGTATGGTAATAAGGAAAAGACAGGTGCCCGTATCGAGGTGTTCCTCCTGCGTGAATTGAACGAAGAGTTCAAGCTGTGGGACGTTCTTGTTGACCCGGCTCGTAAAATCCGTATCGGTAACAAGCTTTACTTTGGCGAAGACGAATCAATGGTGGCAGAAGTCATTGACAACACCACTTCTCGTGGCCGTACACTCCGTTTCCTATATGACGGGCCGCACGATGAATTCAAGGAGGCACTTTATAAGTTGGGCGAAGCACCATTGCCTCATATAATCAATCGTCCGGTAGAAGAGGAGGACGCAGAACGTTTCCAGACCATCTATGCCAAGCACGAAGGAGCGGTAACAGCTCCTACAGCCGGTTTGCATTTCAGTCGTGAACTGATGAAGCGTATGGAAATCAAAGGTATCAATTTTGCTTTTGTAACAATGCATGCAGGTTTGGGTAACTTCCGTGAAATAGATGTGGAAGATTTGACAAAGCATAAGATTGACAGTGAACAGATGTTTGTTGAAAAAGAAGCCTGTCAAATAGTGAACAAGGCTGTTGATGGCGGAAAGCGTATCTGTGCTGTGGGTACAACTACTATGCGTGTGCTTGAATCGGCTTCTGCTACAGACGGCTATTTGAAGGAATTTGAAGGATGGACTAACAAATTCATTTTCCCTCCCTACGACTTTACGATACCGTCTGCCATGGTGACCAATTTCCATATGCCTGAAAGTACATTGCTGATGTTGGTAGCTGCGTTCGGTGGTTATGAGCTGATTATGAAAGCATACGATGAAGCATTGGAGCAAGGTTACCGATTTGGTACATACGGCGATGCAATGCTGATTATTAGCAAATAAATGGAGTCTCATACCGTATATTTAGCATTGGGAACTAATCTCGGTAATTTGGCAGCCAATATGTTGGCTGCCATTAATGAGATTGGAATACACGTGGGAACAGTTGTTCGGATATCCTCATTTATAGAGTCCGAGCCTCAAGGTTTCGAGAGCGAACATCAGTTTCTGAATGCGGTATGTAAAGTAGAGACACAGCTTACTCCGCACGAGTTATTGTTGGCTACACAAGCAATTGAACGTAAATTGGGGCGTACACATAAATCGTTGAATGGGGTATATTCCGATCGGACGATGGACATTGATATCTTGCTTTATGATGATATTTCCATTCAAACTTCTGAATTGACCATCCCCCATCCCCGTATGTGGGAAAGACCTTTTGTTTTTGAACCACTTTTGGAAATAGGATATCAACAAAAAAAATCGGATGTGCATTGACACATCCGATTTTTTCGTTGGACTACCAGGATTCGAACCTGGACAAACAGAACCAAAACCTGTTGTGCTACCATTACACCATAGTCCAAACTTTACCGCTTTCCTTGAAAAGCGATGCAAAGGTAGGGGTTTTCTTCTTTCCTTCCAAATATTTTCACTCTTTTTTTTGGTTTTACCGGTTTTTTCCTAACTTTGTCAAAAATAATCTTAAAGAAAATCTATATGAAAAGACTTCTTACTTGTATGGCCTTTGGTATGGCAACTTTAGCCAGTCAGGCTGTTACACCACTTTGGCTTCGTGACGTTCAAGTTTCCCCGGACGGATCGGCAATAGCTTTTGGTTATAAAGGGGATATTTATACCGTTAGTACACAAGGGGGTACTGCCAAACAACTTACAACTCAGGCTTCATTCGAAGGAAACCCTGTATGGTCACCTGATGGCAAGCAGATTGCTTTTGCCAGTGACCGCGATGGAAACTTTGATATCTTCATCATGCCGGTATCGGGAGGAAGTGCCAAGAAGCTCACCAAGAATTCGGTTTCCGAACTCCCTTCAGCTTTCACTCCAGACGGTAAGTTTGTGGTCTTTTCGGCCAATATACAAGACCCGGCACAAAGTGCTTTCTTCCCAAGCGGAGCCATGACCGAACTCTATAAAGTACCTGTGACCGGTGGTCGTACCTTGCAAATCATTGCAACTCCAGCTGAACAAGTATGCTATATGCCTGACGGCAAATCGTTCCTTTATCAAGACCGCAAGGGTGTAGAAGACGAATGGCGCAAGCATCACACCTCTTCGGTTACTCGCGACATTTGGCTCTACGATGCCAAGAGTGGCAAGCATACTAACCTGACTGATATCGGTGGTGAAGACCGTGACCCATCATTGGCACCAGACGGTAAGACTATCTATTTCTTGAGCGAACGAAAGGGAGGCTCGATGAACGTTTACTCAATGGATGTGAACAATCCGAAAAGCATCCAGTCGGTTACTTCATTCAAGACACACCCGGTACGATTCCTTTCTGTAGCCAATAACGGTTTGCTTTGCTATGCGTATGATGGTGAAATTTACACCCAAGAAGCTAATGGAAAGGCCAAGAAGGTAGCCATCGACATCACTCGAGATGATAGTGAACAGGTTGCTGATTTGAAAGTCAGCGGTGCACGCTCGGCTACCGTATCACCGGATGGCAAGCAGATAGCCTTCATCTATCGCGGTGAAGTGTTTGTAACTTCTGCCGACTATGCCACTACCAAGCAGATTACGCATACTCCAGCTGCCGAACAAGGTTTGTCGTTCTCTTCGGACAACCGAACTTTGGCTTATAGCACAGAACGCAACGGTAATTGGGAATTAGTACTTGCCAAGATAGAACGCAAGGAAGACCCTAACTTTGCGAATGCTACCCTCATCAAGGAAGAAATCCTCCTTCCTTCGGACAAGATTGAGCGTAGCTATCCTTCTTTCTCGCCGGATGGTAAGGAATTGGCTTTCATTCAAGACCGCCGCAAACTGATGGTGGTAAATTTGGATACCAAGAAGGTGCGTCAGATTACCGATGGAACCTTGTGGCACAGCACCGGTGGCGGATTCGAATACCAATGGAGTCCGGACGGAAAGTGGTTCACCCTCTGCTTCATCGGCAACAAGCACGATCCATATTCAGATATAGGTATCGTGTCGGCACAGGGTGGCAAAATTACCAATTTGACCAACAGTGGTTATACCAGCGGTTCACCGGCTTGGACCTTGGACGGCAATGCTATCCTCTTTACTTCAGAACGCTATGGCATGCGTAACCATGCGTCTTGGGGTTCTATGGAAGACGTTTTCCTCTGCTTCGTGAACCAAGATGCTTACGACAAGTATCGCTTGAGCAAGGAGGATTATGAACTCCTGAAGGAAGTAGAAAAAGAACAGGAAAAACTGAAGAAGGATGCCAAGAAGGCTGATGATAAGAAGGAGGAAAAGAAGGATAATGCAAAGGATATCGTGATTGAATTTGACGGTATTCAAGACCGAATCGTTCGCCTTACTCCAAACTCATCCAGCCTCGGTAGTGCCATCATCGACAAGAAGGGCGAAAACCTTTATTATACCGCTTCGTTCGAAGGAGGTATGGACCTTTGGAAGCTCAATCTCCGCAAGAAGGACGTGAAGCTGGCCAATAAGGGTGTGGGTTATGCTTCTTTCGAGATGAGCAAGGACGGAAAGACCATTTTCCTTCTCGGGGGACGTATGCAGAAAATGGATGCTGCTTCGGGAAAACTTACTCCGATTACTTATACAGCAAACCTCGAAATGGATTTGGTAGCAGAGCGTGAAGCGATGTTCGACCATGTTTATCAGCAGCAGAAAAAACGTTTCTACAACGTGAATATGCATAGTGTGGATTGGGATGCCATGAGTGCAGCTTACCGCAAGTTCTTGCCTCACATCAACAACAATTACGATTATGCAGAATTGTTGAGCGAATGGTTGGGTGAATTGAACGTATCGCATACCGGTGGCCGTTATCGTCCTGTTTTAAGTGGCTATGCAACCGCAAACCTTGGTCTGCTCTACGATTGGAATTACACAGGTAATGGTTTGAAGGTAGATGAAGTGGTAGAAGGCAGTCCGTTCGACAATTCTCGAAGCAAGATGGCGGCGGGTGTCATCATCGAAAAGATTGATGGAATAGAAATCAAAGCCGATACCGATTACCATGTTCTCTTGAACAACAAGTCTCGTAAGAAAACGCTCGTTTCACTCTACAATCCTCAGACCAAGGAACGTTGGGAAGAGGTGGTTCTTCCTGTCAGCAATGGTGCTTTCAATTCCTTGCTTTATAAGCGTTGGGTGAAAAACCGTGCTGCCGATGTAGAACGTTGGTCCAACGGCCGTTTGGGGTATGTACATATCCAGTCAATGGGTGACCCGAGTTTCCGTGGTGTCTATTCAGATATTCTCGGCAAGTACAACCACTGCGACGGTATTGTAATCGATACTCGTTTCAATGGTGGCGGACGTTTGCACGAAGACGTAGAAATATTGTTCAGCGGCAAGAAATACTTGACTCAGGTGGTTCGTGGTCAGGAATCGTGCGATATGCCAAGCCGTCGTTGGAACAAGGCCAGCATCATGATTCAGTGTGAATCGAACTATAGTAATGCACACGGTACCCCTTGGGTTTATAAGTACAAGAAAATGGGCAAGCTTGTAGGTGCTCCGGTACCGGGAACCATGACTACCGTTTCGTGGGAAAACATGCAGGACCCATCATTGACATTCGGTATTCCGGTAGTAGGCTATCGCAAAGCCGATGGTACTTATTTGGAAAATGACCAGCTTGAACCCGATGTTCATGTTTTGAATGATCCGGCAACCATCGTAAAAGGTGAAGACACCCAATTGAAGGTAGCCGTAGAAACGTTGATGAAGGATTTGGGGTTGAAGTAATTCTGATAGTTATAATTTGTCATTCAGAGCGAAACAACGTGTAGCGAAGAATCTCGGTAACGTCCACTTTGCGTTTCCGAGCTCCTTCGCTTCACTCAGGTATTAGTATTTAAAACTACACACCATGAAAAAAACAATCCATTCCCTCCTGCTCTTTGCAGCTTGTACTATGCAAGCCTTGGCACAAGTGGAGTATGTCAATCCCATTATCGGGACAGACGGCATGGGACATACCTTCCCCGGGGCTTGTGTGCCGTTTGGAATTGTGCAGCTAAGTCCGGATACCGATACTATCCCTCACAACCTGAATGGAGTCTATCAAAAGAAAGTTTATGAGTATTGTGCCGGTTATCGGTATAACGACCCTACCATTGTGGGCTTCAGTCACACCCATTTCAACGGTACAGGACATTCAGACTTAGGCGACATTCTGATAATGCCAACAACAGGCGAATTGAAGCTGAATCCTGGTACTTCCGAACATCCAGAAAACGGTTATCGTTCCCGTTTCTCACACGATACGGAAAAATCCGTACCGGGTTATTACGAAGTAATGCTCGACGATTATCAAGTGAAGGCACAGCTTACCGCTACCCCACGTGTAGGTGTACATCGCTATACCTTCCCGAAGGACAAGCAAGGACGCATCATCCTCGACCTGAATCATGGCATCTACAATTATGATGGAAAGACCCTTTGGGCACAGATTCGAGTGGAAAACGACACTTTGTTGACCGGCTATCGCATCACCAACGGATGGGCACGTACCAATTATACCTATTTTGCCATCTCCTTGTCGAAACCTATCCGCAACTACGGTTACAAGGATATGCAGAAAATCCAGTATAATGGTTTTTGGCGTAAGTTCCCGGTAAATACCAATTTCCCCGAAATGGCAGGTCGTAAGGTGGTGTCTTATTTCGAGTTCGACAATGCTGAAAATCCCGAACTGGTGGTCAAAGTAGCTCTCTCGGCAACCAGTACCGAAGGCGCATTGAAAAATCTTCGTGCGGAAGCGTCGGGTAAGTCTTTCGACCGCTTGGCAGCCGAAGCCTCGGATAGTTGGAACCATCAACTTGCTTCATTAGAAGTGGGGGGAACAGACGATCAGAAAGCCATGTTCTATACTTCTTATTATCACACGCTCATCAATCCCTCGGTTTATATGGATGTGGACGGAAAGTATCGTGGATTGGACCATAACACCCACTTTGCCGATGGTTTCACCAACTATACGGTCTTCTCATTGTGGGATACCTACCGCGCCGAGCATCCTTTCCTGATGTTGATGAAGCCTGACCAGGCACGTGATATGGCGATGTCGATGATTCGTCATCAGCAACAGAGTGTCCACGGGTTGTTGCCCATCTGGAGCCACATGGCCAACGACAACTGGTGCATGAGCGGCTATCATGCCACTTCCGTTTTGGCCGATGCCATTGCCAAAGGTGCCGACATTGATAAGGAAGAAGCCTTGAAAGCAATGGTGGCTACCTCAAAAGTAGCTTATTTGGACGGCATTGGCGAATACATGGAGTGTGGTTATGTTCCTTTTGACATTAGCTCTACGGCTGCTTCCACTACCTTGGAGTATTGCTATGATGACTGGACCATCTATCAGACGGCTCTGAATGCCGGCAATGAATCCCTTGCCCGTGAGTACAAGGAGCGTGCCTTGAACTATCGTCGCATCTACGACCCCGAGATTGGCTTTGCGCGTCCCCGTTATAAGGACGGCAGTTTCAAGAAAGAATTCGATGTGCTTCAGACACACGGCGAAGGATTCATCGAAGGTAACTCATGGAATTTCTCATTCCATGTGCCGCACGATGTGTTCGGGGTAATGGAACAGATGGGTGGTGAGAAAGAATTCCTCCGCAAGCTCGATGAGCTCTTTGCCATGCATTTGCCGGAAAAGTATTACGAAGCCAACGAGGACATCACTTCCGATTGCTTGATTGGTGGTTATGTGCATGGCAACGAACCGAGCCATCACATCCCTTATCTCTATGCTTGGACTTCACAGCCATGGAAGACCCAATATTGGGTACGTGAGGTCATGAACCGCATGTACAAGAACTATATCCGCGGACTCAGTGGTAATGACGATTGCGGGCAGATGTCGGCTTGGTATCTCTTTACGGCCATGGGCTTCTATCCCGTTTGTCCAGGAACCGACCAATACGTATTGGGTGCACCTTATCTTCCTTACCTCAAGCTCTCGTTGCCGAACGGAAAGACCTTCGAAATCAAGGCTCCGGGTGTGAGCGACAAGAAGCGTTACGTCAAGTCCGTCCGTCTGAACGGAAAGCCTTACACGAAGATGTACATCACGCATAATGACATCACCCGGGGCGGTGTGTTGGAGTTCGTGATGAGTGCTTCGCCCAATAAAAAACGGGGTATGGCTAAGGCAGACAAACCTTATTCATTGACGGGAAAATAAAAAAAGAAAAGAGGATGTTTGCGCATCCTCTTTTCTTTTTTTTACTTCATCACCCTCACCTTATAAATATTCAGCGAATCGATGGTAAGGGTTTTCTCCGGGTTGCATTGGTAGATATTGTGTGTCCACCAGCTGATTTCCGATTTCGTATAGACCAATTTTCCTGTTTGGGCGTCATAGTTTACCGACTTCACGTTTTCCGTATCCTTCAGCGGTTCGAACGGAGTGAACTCTTCCTTGTCTATGTCAAACCACATCACTCCTTCGTGAGCGGATACCAGCATACGGTTGTCATCTACCGGCGAAAGGTCGTGACCCGAAGTCATCGGTATTTCCCAATTCTTTACTTGTACGAGCGAAGGTGTTTCTGTGTCCCAGTTCTCCAGTTTGTACTCCCTCAGCTCCTTATAGCCTAAGGCGAAGAGGCTCTGTCTGTTTTCATTCCAAACCACACCGTGTCCCGAGTAAAGTGAATCTCGGTACACTAACTTTTCGGGAGAATCGATGTCATAAACTTCCAGGGCATTTCCTTTGGGATGCGTGGAGAGTGCCACTGCGATGCGGTTGCCGGGAAGCAAGTCGGCCGAATGTGCCATCGGTACGTGGGCATAAGTCAGTATGTCCTTCGTCTCGATGTCCAGCAGCATCATCCCGTCGCCCGAAGCCGTGAGCAGCATCTTGGTGTTGTTGTCCACAAACTTACATTCGTCCAGGTTTCTCATCAGCATATCATAGCCTTGGGGCAGGTTCACTTGCGGGTCGTCCTTGTCCCATCGCCACACTTCCTTGATGTTCGTACTGTCCGACTCCGACAAGTCGATGATTTTCACGATGCCGTCACCACAAACTGCCATCCAGTTCTTCTTGACAGGTGTGCATCCGGCACACAGCAAAGCCAGAATTGCAATAAATAATTGTTTTTTCATAAGGTTCTTAAGTTTTTCATAGAGTAAAGATACGGAATAATGCTTGTTTTTCCAAATATAGCAGCATAAAAAGAGTTTTGAGGTGTAAAAAATAAGAGCTGTGTTTTCACAGCTCTTATTTATATATTTACTTGGCAATCACCAAATAATAATTCTTCTTGCCACGCTGAACGAGGAGATACTTGTCGTCGAGCAGGTCGGCAGTAGTTACCACTTGGTCGAAAGCGGTGAGCTTTTCCTTGTTGAGTGATACTCCCCCACCCTGTACGAGCTTGCGCATTTCGCCCTTTGAGGCGAAGATGGCGGCATTGTCCACGAACAAGTCAACGGCCTTCACGCCTTCTGCCAAAGCTTCCTTCGATACTTCGAACTGAGGAACACCTTCGAATACGGCGAGCAAAGTCTGTTCGTCGAGCTTCTTCAAGGCATCGCTGGTAGCATTGCCGAAAAGGATACCTGATGCTTCGACAGCTGCATTGTAGTCTTCTTCCGAGTGTACCATACAAGTCACTTCCTTGGCCAAACGCTTCTGCAATACACGGAGGTGCGGAGCTTCGGTATGTTCAGCAATCAAGCCTTCGATTTCTTCCTTGCTGAGGGAAGTGAAAATCTTGATGTACTTGGCAGCGTCATCGTCGCTCACGTTCAACCAGAACTGGTAGAACTTGTAAGGAGAAGTGTAGCGAGGATCCAACCAGATGTTGCCTGATTCAGTCTTACCGAACTTGCCACCGTCGGCCTTGGTGATGAGCGGACAAGTCAAGGCAAAGGCTTCGCCACCCTTGGTACGGCGAATCAATTCGGTACCGGTAGTGATGTTACCCCACTGGTCGGAACCACCCAACTGAAGCTTGCAGTTCTTGTTTTCCCACAAGTAAAGGAAGTCGTAACCTTGGAGGAGCTGGTAAGTAAATTCGGTGAACGACAAACCGTCGCGTGCTTCACCGTTGAGGCGCTTCTGTACGCTGTCCTTGGCCATCATATAGTTTACGGTGATGTGCTTGCCGATTTCGCGTGCAAAGTCCAGGAAGGTATAGTCCTTCATCCAGTCGTAGTTGTTTACCAACTCGGCCTTGTTCGGCGCATCGCTGTCGAAGTCGAGGAACTTGGCCAGCTGCTTCTGGATGCAAGATACGTTGTGACGCAGGGTTTCTTCGTTGAGCAAGTTACGTTCAGCCGACTTGCCCGACGGGTCGCCAATCATACCGGTTGCACCACCTACGAGGGCCAATGGCTTGTGGCCGCAACGCTGGAAGTGACGGAGCATCATCACACCGCAAAGGTGGCCGATGTGCAAGGAGTCGGCAGTCGGGTCGATACCCAAGTAAGCGGTTACCTGTTCCTTGGCCAACAATTCTTCTGTGCCTGGCATGATGGTGTGCACCATACCACGCCATGTCAATTCTTCTACAAAATTCATCTGTATATATGTTTTTAATTATTTATTTCGTGGCTGCAAAATTACGATACTTTCGCCTAACCACCAACTCTTAGCCCTTAAAAAAGACTTTGCGCACGTTCTTATCAATGACGGCGGCCAATTCTTCGGGTGATACTCCCCTCGCCTCGGCTATGCGGCGGCAGATGTCGTCGATGCTTTCCGGCGATTCGTCGGTCTCGATGAAAAGGCGGTCGTCGGGAACGGCACGAAGGGCATCGGGCTGAAATTTCTCGCCGAAAGACAGGTAACAGCCGTGTCGGAGAACTTCCCGGGCAACACTCTCCTTCCCCCGGAACCCGTGGATAATCCAAGGCTGGTCGGGCCGGAGTTCTTTCTTCAGTTGCAGAAGCTCATTGAAGGCCCGTACGCAATGAATGACCAGCGGGAGACGGTGTTCCTCGGCCAATATGATTTCTTGCCGGAAAACGGCTGTCTGTACGTCGAGTGAGCATCCTTGCAACCGGTCCAGCCCGGCTTCGCCGAGCGCCACTACCCTCTCCTGCTTCAGCGCTTCTTCCAAGGTTTGAAGCCGATTGTCGGCATCGGCTTCGGTAAGGTGCCACGGATGGATGCCTACGGAAGCATACACTGCCCTATCGTCCATCGGTTCTGTACCGATGGAAAAGGATGCAATGGCTTGGTTGAAGTTGCAGTCCGGTTGGTGGGTATGTATGTCGAATAAGACCGTTTTCATAATCAACAATCAAGGAACAGGGTCGTAACCGCTTCCACCCCACGGATGGCAACGGAGAATCCTTCTGACAGCCAAATACAATCCCTTGAAAGGGCCATGCTTGGTGATGGCTTCGATGGCATATTGCGAGCAAGTGGGTACAAACCGGCACGAAGGAGGCGTGAGCGGAGAAATGTATGCCCTATAAAAACGGATAGGCATGAGCAGAAGAAAGGTCAGCAGCTTTCTCATAGCTGTTCTTCGGCTATGTGGTGCAGGAGTTTCTTGACCTTATATGTCACCTCTGCCGTGTCATGCAGACGGGTGTCGAGCCAGATGAAGGCCAACATCATCTGTTTGGGCGATTCTTGTGCTTGGAGAGCCTCGATAAGGATGTGTTTGTTCAAGCGGTACGCTTCACGTACTTGCCGCTTTACACGATTGCGCTTCACGGCATGCTTGAATCTTTTCTTGGGGACACTGACGAGGATAGAAACAGGAGCAGCAGCACTTTCGCCATCTTCCAAGGGGGCATACACCACACGTAATGGAAAGGCCGGGAAGCTTTTGTTGCCTCCTGCAAACAAGCGTTCGATGAGTTTCTTGCTGCAAAGACGCTCTGATTTGTCGAGTGTATAGGTTCTTGTTTCCATGCTTGTCATAAAAAAGAGGTTTTGAAAACACAAAGTTAATACTTTATGATTGCAAAACCTCTATATTGTGGCTTGTTTTTTTTATTATTCCTTGTTGTGCTCACCGATAAACTTATCGAGAGCGGCAGTCATTGAAGGAGTTTCTACGGTAGGCGCTTCGAGATCGAGACGCAATCCGGCATCCTTGACAGCCTTGGCGGTAGCCGGTCCGAAGCAACCGATAGCAATTTCGTTCTGCTCGAAGTTGGGGAAGTTCTTCATCAAGGATGAGATTCCTGCCGGTGAGAAGAACAGCAGCATATCGTAGTCGAACTTTTCGTCTTCGGTGAAGTCGTTGCTGACGGTACGGTACATAACGGCCTCGGTATGTTTGATACCCTTGGCATCGAGAGCATTCTTGATTTCGTCGTTGTGCACATCGCTCATCGGTACAAAGTATTTTTCAGAACTCTTCTTGACAATCAGAGGAAGCAAATCGGCAAATTTTCCCGTTTCTCCGAAGAAGACCTTACGCTTGCGATATTGTACATATTTCTGAATGTATAATGCAATCTGTTCAGATGTACAAAAGTATTTCATCGTTTCTGGAATCGTTACACGCAACTCTGCACACAAATGGAAGAAGTGGTCGATGGCGTGACGGGATGTAAACACAATTGCAGTATGGTCGAGTATAGACACTTTCTGTTGTCTGAACTCACGGGGCGACAGACTTTCCACCTTTATGAAAGGCCGAAAATCAATTTCTACACCGTACTTCTCAGCGATGTCGTAATAAGGCGACTTGTCGGACGCGGGCTTCGGCTGAGAGACGAGAACTTTCTTAATCTTCAAGGCTCTATAATTTTAATGTCAAAATGTTACTTATAATTTCCATTCCCTTCCAAAGTATAAGGTCGGGTAAAATTTCAAGGGCACAAAAGTACAGAATTAAATGGAAAGCGCCATAAAACTTTTCAAAAAAGTTGCTAAAACACTTCCAAAACAACAGAATTTTGGCAAAAACAAGCAAAATTCCTATCAAAAACAGGGCTGTTCTTGACGAAATGTCGAAATACACCGTAATCAAAAGGACAGGAAGCAGCAAGATGCCAAGCCAAATGTGTAAATTGACAAAAGATGTCATCCAAAGGATATTCCTTGCTTTTTGAAAGAAAATCCAATTGATGAAATTGTAAACAATCCATTTGCAGGTAATGAACAGGGCGATGGTTGTGACGAAGCTACCCAATAGCAGACTATGGGAAACTTCCGTAAACAAAGTAGGCGATACGCCCGTGTAATAATAGTAAGTGCAAAGGCCAAGCATGACACAAGTATGAAACAACAGCAGCAGAGTATGGCGGGCATCGGTTGCGTTTACTTCGTCGAACATGCTTTTTCGTTCGCGGTTCTGTATGAAATTCTTCAGCTCTTGTTGGATATGTTTTTGGTTGCGTGAAAAGACAGATGAAACAAGTATGAAGCACAAGAACAAGATGATGGTAATCATTCCATCGGTTCGGAGCAAATAGGGAAGGGGCTCGCCGGGCATTCCCTCGGGTAGTATATCGGTGAATGTCATAAGGCGGCAAATTTACGGACGTTCTTGTTCCAGATTGGTGTCGTGTAAAGCATTTCGACTGCTTCTTCGGCAGTGGTAGCCACACGCCAGATGCCAGCGTGCTCGGGACGCATGAAGTGTTGGTCGACTGCTTGTTGGAGCATCGAAAGAAGCGGGTCGTAAAATCCGTTCACATTCAGTATGACGATAGGGTTGAGGTACAAACCCAACTGTTTCCAAGTGATGATTTCCAGAAGTTCCTCCATCGTTCCGCATCCGCCTGGAAGGGCTATGACCGCATCCGCCATTCGGGCCATCAGCTGCTTGCGCTCGTGCATATTCTCGGTTTCGACAAGGCGTGTCAGCCCGGTGTGGTGCCAACCTTGTTCGACCATAAAGCGGGGGATAACTCCCGTGACGGTACCACCGGCAGCCAAAGCTGCATTGGAGGTAGCTGCCATCAGTCCGATGCTTCCGGCACCATTGATGAGGTTGATGCCTTTGATGGCCAATAAGCGGCCCAGTTGGGTTGCAGCTTCGAAATAGGCAGGGGCTATCTGTGTGCTGGATGCACTATATACACAAACGTTCTTGATCATGCTGTTGGGTCTTTGATTTTTCCGTTATTGTCATTCAGACGACCGAAGGGAGGAAGAATCTCGGAAATGATTGGCTGTGTGTTACCGAGATTCTTCACTTCGCTATGCTTCGTTCTGAATGACAATGCTTACAATCCGAAAGCTTCTTTTACTTTCTCTACGTAGTCCAGCTTTTCCCAGGTGAAGAGTTCCACCTCTACGGTTTTGGTCTCGCGATACATCGATTCGTAGGTCTTTGTTACCATTCGGGGTTCGCGTCCCATATGGCCGTAAGATGCTGTTTCTTCGTAAATCGGGTTACGGAGCTTCAGGCGTTCTTCGATGGCCTTCGGACGGAGGTCGAAGAGTTCGTCAATCTTCTTGGCGATTTCACCGTCGGTCATGTTCACGTTGCTACGGCCGTAAGTGTTTACATAGATGCTCACCGGACGGGCCACACCGATGGCGTATGATACTTGTACCAGCATTTCGTCGGCTACACCGGCAGCTACCATGTTCTTGGCGATGTGACGGGCAGCGTATGCTGCACTACGGTCCACCTTACTTGGGTCCTTGCCCGAGAAGGCACCACCCCCGTGAGCGCCCTTGCCACCGTAAGTGTCCACGATAATCTTGCGGCCTGTCAAGCCTGTATCTCCGTGAGGACCACCGATGACGAACTTGCCGGTCGGGTTCACGTGATAGATAATCTGGTCGTTGAACAACTTCAGCACTTCCGGATTGTGGATGCTGGCGATGACACGGGGCATCAAGATTTCGATGACATCCTTGCGGATTTGAGCCAACATTTCTTCGTCGGCCTTCAGTTGGGCTTCCTTGGTGTTGTCGGCAGGAAGGATGAATTCATCGTGTTGGGTAGAAACCACGATGGTATCGATACGAACCGGTTTACCATTGTCATCATATTCGATGGTCACCTGGCTCTTGGAGTCCGGACGGAGGTAAGTCATTTCCTTGCCTTCGCGGCGGATATCTGCCAGAATCATCAACAACTTGTGCGACAAGTCGAGTGAAAGCGGCATATAGTTTTCGGTTTCGTTGGTAGCATAACCGAACATCATGCCTTGGTCGCCTGCACCCTGGTTCATCGGGTCTTCGCGTTCCACGCCACGGTTGATGTCGGCACTCTGTTCGTGGATGGCGCTGAGCACACCGCACGAGTTTCCTTCAAACATGTATTCGCTTTTTGTATAGCCGATGCGGTTGATGACTTCGCGGGCAATGCGCTGGAGGTCAACGTAGGCTTCGGTCTTGATTTCTCCGGCCATCACCACTTGTCCGGTGGTTACGAGCGTTTCGCAAGCTACTTTCGAACTGGGGTCGAATGCCAACAGTTTGTCAAGCACAGCGTCCGATATTTGGTCGGCCACTTTGTCGGGGTGTCCTTCCGACACCGATTCGGATGTGAATAAGTATCCCATTTTTAATTGATAATTGATAGTTGATAATTAAAAAACTAAAACCAAAACGGGG
The DNA here is from genome assembly GCA_017416735.1 of Bacteroidaceae bacterium. GTDB lineage: Bacteria > Bacteroidota > Bacteroidia > Bacteroidales > Bacteroidaceae > Phocaeicola. Next base: position 20,554 of record JAFQBF010000065.1, read on the forward strand.
GATAGGAATTCAGAGTAGGTAGACATAGAAAGTCAATGTTGTTTTAGCATTTTTTTCCGTGGTTGCAAGCTACTCAAATCTCTCCACTGTTTTAACGGGCGCAAAGATACAACTATTTTTCAACAAAATGGCACTTTATGTGTTCTTTAACATTGGATTTTTTTTCATACCTTTGTCCTCATGAGCAAAAAGAAATGGAAAATAGGGATTCCTAAGCATTACTTAGCGGTAGTGGCAGTACTTGCGGCGATAATGATGGGAGTATTGGACGGGACTGTGATGAACGTGGCCCTCCCCACATTGTCGACGGAATTCGGTGTGTCTGCCAGCGAAGTGATTTGGGTGGTCAATGCCTATCAGTTGGTCGTTACAATGTGCTTGCTGGGTTTTGCGGCGGTGGGCGACGTGTTCGGCTACCGGCGGGTCTTCTTGGTAGGAGTGTCGGTGTTTGTTTTTGCTTCGATTATGTGTGCTGTGAGCACGTCGTTCGAGATGCTGGTAGCGGCCCGTGTGCTGCAAGGTATTGGTGGAGCCTGTACGATGAGTATCAATACGGCCTTGCTTCGGTTGATTTTTCCTCCGTCCCGTCTCGGGAGGGTGATGGGAGCGAATGCGGTCATTGTGGCCGTGACGGCAGCCAGTGGTCCGGCCTTGGGTGGTGCCATTCTGTCGGTGGGACATTGGTCGTGGATATTCCTGATGAATGTTCCGTTAGGATTGGCGGCACTTTTTATCGGATGGCATCTGCTGCCTCATAATCCGCCATCGGAAAAGGTGCGGAAGTTGGATGGACAGAGCGTGGTGATGAATGCCGTGTTCTTCGGATTGCTTATTTACACGGTAGAAGGGGTGGCGCACAATGGAGTGTCCACGTTGTTGCTTCTGCAAGGTGTGGTGGCTGTCATTGTGGGTGTGGTGTATGTCCGCCGTCAGTTGTCCATTGATATGCCTATCTTACCGGTGGATTTGTTCCGGATACCCATCTTTACGCTGAGCATTGCGTGTAGCATCAGCTGTTTCACGTCGCAGATGCTGGCATTGGTTTCCTTGCCTTTCTTTATGCAGCACAGTTTGGGGATGACGGTGGCGGAAACTGGAGTGCTGATGACTCCTTGGCCATTGGCCACGATGCTGACGGCCCCTATTGCCGGACGGTTGGTGGAGCGGGTTCACGCCGGTGTGTTGGGCTCGTGCGGGATGGTTGTCTTTGCCGTCGGCTTGTTCCTGTTGCTTTCGTTGGGAACGGGAGCCGAACGCTGGGACTTGGCTTGGCGTATGTCGGTTTGCGGTATCGGCATCGGTCTTTTCCAGACCCCAAACAATGTGACGATTACAACTTCGGCGCCTATCAGTCGTAGTGGTGGTGCCAGTGGGATGCTCGGTACGGCCCGTGTGTTGGGACAAACGCTGGGGACGGCTATGGTAGCGGTGCTTTTCCACGTGGCGACGAAAGGAAATGGCGAGAAGGCGTGTTTGATGGCGGCATTGATTCTTGCCGTAACGGCGGGAGCCTTGAGTGCTGTGAGAGTGAAAAGGTAAGTTTTTTCACTTTTTCCATTACTTTTTCCAAAATCCGTTCGAGTTTTCTTATCTTTGCTTCCCGAAAATAATTAACCCTCTAAAAGATAAGAAAGGAACAAGGCCGTGGCAAAAGATGTCGTAATGACCCCTATGATGAAACAATACTTCGAGTTGAAGGAGAAACACCCTGATGCAGTGATGCTTTTCCGGTGTGGTGACTTCTATGAAACTTATTCGGAGGATGCCGTGACGGCAGCCAATATCCTTGGCATTACGCTCACCAAGCGTGCCAACGGACAAGCCAAGCACGTGGAGATGGCGGGTTTCCCTTTCCACGCCCTCGATACGTATCTCCCCAAGTTGATTCGTGCCGGCAAGCGGGTGGCCATCTGTGACCAGTTGGAAGACCCGAAGCTTACCAAGAAGTTGGTAAAGCGAGGTATCACGGAATTGGTGACACCGGGTGTGGCCATCAATGACAATGTCCTTTCTTATAAGGAGAACAACTTCCTGGCAGCTGTCCATTTCGGAAAGTCTTCGTGTGGGGTGGCTTTCCTCGACATCTCGACAGGGGAGTTCCTGACCGCCGAGGGGCCTTTTGACTACATCGACAAGCTTTTGAACAATTTCGCTCCGAAGGAAGTGCTTTTTGAACGGGGCAAGCGAGGAATGTTCGAGGGGAATTTCGGAAGCAAGTTCTTTACGTTCGAGCTGGAAGACTGGGCGTTCAATGAAAGCTCTTCGCGTGAAAAGCTTTTGAAGCATTTTGAGACGAAGAACCTGAAAGGCTTCGGCGTGGAGCATCTGAAGAACGGTATCGTGGCTTCGGGGGCTATCCTGCAATATCTGGATTTGACGCAACACCATCAGGTGGGACACATCACGTCGCTTTCACGCATCGAAGAAGACCGCTATGTGCGTCTCGACAAGTTCACGGTGCGGAGCTTGGAACTCCTTGGAAGTATGAACGATGGAGGAAGCAGCCTTTTGGGGGTAATCGACAAGACCATCAGCCCGATGGGAGCCCGTTTGCTGAAGCGTTGGGTAGTCTTCCCGTTGAAGGACGAAAAGCCCATCAACGAACGCCTCGATGTGGTGGAGTTCTTCTTCCGTGAGCCTGATTTCAAGGACTTTATCGAAGAGAAACTTCATCTGATAGGCGACTTGGAACGTATCGTTTCCAAGGCTGCCGTAGGACGAATCTCGCCTCGCGAGGTGGTGCAGCTGAAAGTGGCTCTCCAAGCCATTGAGCCGATTAAGAACGCTTGTCTGAATGCCGAGAACGAAAGCCTCCGACGCATTGGCGAGCACTTGAACTTGTGTGAAAGCATCCGCAACCGTATTGCCCGTGAAATCAAGAATGACCCGCCGTTGTTGGTCAATAAGGGTGGGGTGATAGCCGATGGCATCAATGCGGAGCTGGACGAGCTTCGCCAAATAGCCTATTCGGGCAAGGATTACCTCCTCCAGATGCAACAACGCGAAAGCGAGCGGACAGAGATTCCAAGCTTGAAGATTGCTTACAACAACGTGTTCGGCTATTACATCGAAGTACGCAATGCGCACAAGGACAAGGTGCCTGCCGAATGGATTCGCAAGCAGACATTGGTCAATGCCGAACGCTACATCACGCAGGAACTGAAGGAATACGAAGAAAAGATACTTGGTGCCGAGGACAAGATTCTGTCGCTCGAAACCAAGCTATACAATGATTTGGTCATTGAGCTGGCAGAGTTCATCCCGGCCATCCAAATCAATGCCACCCAAATAGCCCGTTTGGATTGCCTCTTGGCCTTTGCCAATGTGGCGAGGGAGAACAAGTACATCCGTCCGGTCATCGAGGACAGCGATGTGATAGACATCCGTCAAGGTCGCCATCCGGTCATCGAGAAGCAATTACCGGTGGGAGAGAAGTACATCGCCAACGATGTCCTTCTGGATGCGGAAAGCCAACAAATCATCATCATCACAGGGCCGAATATGGCGGGTAAATCGGCTTTGCTCCGTCAGACGGCACTCATTACCCTCTTGGCTCAAATCGGTTGTTTTGTGCCGGCCGAAAGTGCCCGTATCGGCTTGGTCGATAAGATATTCACCCGTGTAGGGGCAAGCGATAACATCTCGTTGGGCGAATCGACCTTTATGGTAGAAATGAACGAGGCTGCTGATATTCTCAACAACCTTTCGCCACGTAGCCTTGTGCTCTTCGATGAATTGGGACGAGGCACTTCCACTTACGACGGTATCTCCATCGCCTGGGCCATTGTGGAGCACATCCACGAGCATCCCAAGGCGAAGGCCCGCACGCTCTTTGCCACGCACTATCACGAGCTGAACGAGATGGAAAAGTCGTTCAAGCGCATCAAGAATTACAATGTGTCGGTGAAGGAAGTGGATGGAAAAGTCATCTTCCTCCGCAAGCTCGAAAGGGGAGGAAGCGAACACTCCTTCGGTATCCACGTGGCAAAGTTGGCGGGTATGCCGAAGAGCATCGTGAAGCGTGCCAACACCATCTTGAATCAGTTGGAAACAGACAATCGTCAGCAAGGCATCTCCTCCAAGCCCACGGCTGAAATCGCTTCCAATCGCGATGGAATGCAGCTCAGTTTCTTCCAGTTGGAAGACCCCGTGCTTTGTCAAGTGCGTGATGAAATATTGAATCTCGATGTGAATAATCTGACACCTCTCGAAGCGTTGAACAAGCTGAATGATATCAAGAAGATTGTGAGGGGGAAATAAATGAACAGTATAAACATAAATAAAAGATGAAAAGTTTACAATTATTAGTAGTAGGAGCGTTGGCAATGCTTTGCGCTTGTCAGCCGGCACAACAGGGAAACAAGTACACCGTAACCGGTGAGTTGGAAGATTCTGCCCATCATGGCAAGAAGGTTTACATCATGCGCTATGATGACAACGTGTATGTGGATAGTACTCTCATCGAAGGAAACAAATTCGTGTTTGAGGGTGAGGTGGATACCGCAGCTTTCTGTCGTATTGACGTGAGTCGTAATGCTTTTGCCAATTTCATCCTCGAAGGGGGTGATGTCAAAGTCGATTTGAAGACTTATGTACATCCTTCGGGTACACCACAGAATGATGAAATGAGCCGAATTGCTAAAGAAGAGGCCGATTTGTATGCTGAACTTGACCGCAAGATGGAGGATGTCAAGAAGCAATATGAAGGTGATGACGCAAAGATTGACGAAGCCATAAAGAAGCAGAAAGAGGAATTCAAGGCAACATTAAGAAAGCGTTGTGAAGAGTTGTATGCTCATCATAATGACGATGCAGTGGGTTTTTATCTTGTATATAGTATGTTTTTCGATGCGCTTGATGTGGATGGAAAACTGGAAATCAGTTCCACCTTCGGTCCATGGTTGAAGTCACAAAAGATGGTGAAAGAGGTACTTGTCCGTGTGAATGCCTTGAAAAATACCGTCGAAGGCATGCCTTTCACGGACATTAAGGGCAAGGACGCGGAAGGCAATCCGGTAGCTTTGTCCGATTATGTTGGTAAGGGTAACTATGTACTCTTGGATATGTGGGCAAGTTGGTGCGGTCCTTGCAAAGGTGAAATTCCTAACTTGTTGAAGCTTCATAACCAATATAAGGACAAGGGCTTGACCGTTTTGGGCCTTTTTGTGTGGGACCAGGAAGAAAACCTGAAGAAGGCTATGGAGGAAGAAGGCATCGTATGGCCTCAAATCGTCAGCGTGGAGAATATGGATGCAACGAATTCGTATGGGGTAGATGGCATTCCGCACATCATCCTGTTTGCACCCGATGGTACTATTTTGAAACGTAATCTCCGTGGTCAGAATATGATTGATACGGTGGATGAAGTGATGAAGAAGAAATAAAGAAAATAAGATTTGATGTCTTATAATTGGCGGAATGGGTGTGTTTTTGGGCTCATTCCGCCAATTATAGCTTAATATTCATAGTCAAAGTTATTTGTAATTTTGCAAGATGATTCAAGAAGCATTCAAGTTTTATAAGCCATGTAAGTTGTTACAACCTTATGTGAGGTATTATTGGGTATTCAGCAGTAATCAAATGATGAATACCTATACATTCCCTATTGGATGCCCTCAAATCATCTTTCATAAGCGCACACCGCTGTTTGTACCGGAATTAGGCACAATGCAGGACAAACTGACAATCAGCGGACAAGTCAATTTCTCTTCACATCTGCAGGCTGATAACGACATTGAAATGATTGTTGTCGTATTCTATCCTCATACGATAAATATGTTTCTGAATACTCCTGCTTCATCTTTTTACAACCAGGAGATTTCAGGCTATGACATGGAGGATAAATATCTGAACGAATTGGCTATGCAAGTATTCGAATGTGAGGATAACGATATGGGTATTAATCTCATCGAAAAATGGTTGTTGTATCGATTATCAATGAGACCCTACGACACAACATACCGAGTCAACCGGATGAATGCCGCAATAGAACAATTATGTGTAGAGCCTCAAACCTTGGTGACAGAATTATCTTCCACTTGTTGCCTTGGAAAAAAACAATTCGAACGAGAGTTCTATTTGCATGTAGGAATGAATCCCAAAGAATACTCCCGTATTGTCCGCTTTCAAAAGGCTTTGAAACAAATGCAGCATCAACAGGGCAGGATCAACCAAACCGATTTGGCATACACAAACGGTTATGCCGATCAGTCACACATGATTAGAGAGTTCAAGAAGTTGTGTGGATACACTCCTTTTTCATTGCTTGAAGTTGCAAATCCTTATTCCGATTTGTTTACTATTCCTGTATAGAAGTCTCATTTGTTCTATCCGTTGTAGGATACTTCATCTACTTTTGCAACTTCATTTACGAACTTAAAAACAGAAAAGTATGAAAGAAGTCAATCCTCAAACCACCACTCGTGCATACGCCTTTGAAATGTGGATGAATGCCCCAATGCCGATGGTAACATTCTTCAAGACGCTTGATGTGTCAAACCTTGTAAAAATCAGCAAAAAGAAAAGACTGAAATTCAATATGCTGATGTGTTATTGCATTGGAATGGCTGCAAGTAAAGTCAAGGAATTTTACATGCTTCCTATTGGAAACAAACTGATGGGATATGATAGCATTGCGGTAAATACCATTGTAGCCAACAGCGTAGGTGAAGTGAGTTCGTGCGACCTTCCATTCAGCGATGATTTACAGCAATTCAACAATGCTTACTTGCGTCTGACCCAACAAGTCGCACAGAGTTGTACCGACCACGACCTTTCGCATCAGAGTATGGTGATTGGGACTTCTGCATTGGCGCAATATGAAATTGACGGTGCGGTGGGTATGTATAGTGGCATATTCAATAATCCGTTTATGATTTGGGGTAAGTACAAGCGTGCATGGTTCAAGACGACTCTAACCGTTTCTTTTCAGTTTCATCATACCCAGATGGATGGAGCACATGCGTCACGATTCTTGGAGTATATTCAGAAAGAAATTGATAAGTTGGGATGAAAATTTTCAAATAGTTTCTTCGACCAAAAGTTGTACAACTTTTCAAAAAAGTTGAAGAAGCGTTGGACGAATAAACTATTTGTTTCAAGGATTCGCGAAGGCGAATTTTATTTTTGCGAAGGCGAATTTGAAAAACGTGCTGACGTTTTGGGGATATGTTGCGGAGGATGCTTGTTCAATGGTAGAATTGCTGATTTTTAATAAAGTTGCAAAAACATCCTTCAAAAAAATCAGTGGATGCTAACTTGTTGATTCACAATGTCGATTTCTGACTTTTTACCCTGAATAATATAAATCAAAAAAGTCAGCATCCAGAGGGAGGCTGACTTTTTGAAATCGTATAAATCAGACGAAAAAATCAGGAATTGACATTAATAATCAATGCGTTAAGTGCGTCTGATTTTTTGAAGGATGTTTTTTATACATTGAAGCGGAAGTGCATGATGTCGCCGTCCTGAACGACATATTCCTTGCCTTCCACACCCATCTTTCCGGCTTCCTTCACGGCTGCTTCCGAGCCATACTTGATGTAATCGTCGTACTTGATGACTTCGGCACGGATAAAGCCCTTTTCGAAGTCTGTGTGGATGACACCGGCACATTGCGGAGCCTTCCAACCCTTGCGGTATGTCCACGCCTTGACTTCCATTTCGCCGGCGGTGATGAAGGTTTCGAGGTTCAAAAGCTTGTAAATAGCCTTGATGAGGCGGTCGCAGCCCGATTCCTTCAAGCCCATGTCTTCCAGGAACATCTGCTTCTCTTCGTAGCTTTCCAGTTCGGCGATGTCGGCTTCTGTCTGCGCACTGATGATGAGGAGTTCGGCTTCTTCGTCCTTGATGGCTTCGCGAACGGCCTCCACGTAAGGATTTCCGTTGGCAGCCGAGGTGTCATCTACATTACATACGTAGAGTACCGGCTTGGTGGTCAAGAGGAAAAGTCCCTTGGCGGCAGCCTGTTCGTCTTCGGTTTCGAAGGTCACGGTACGTGCCGACTTGCCTTGCAGGAGGGCATCGCGATAAGCCACCAGTACATCGTATTCGATTTTAGCCTGCTTGTCGCCACCCACACGGGCTTGCTTTTCCACACGCTTGATGCGGTTTTCCACCGTTTCGAGGTCCTTCAACTGAAGCTCTGCGTCGATGATTTCCTTGTCGCGCACGGGGTTTACCGAGCCGTCCACGTGTACGATGTTGTCATTGTCGAAGCAACGGAGTACGTGGATGATGGCGTCCGTTTCGCGGATGTTGCCGAGGAACTGGTTGCCCAGGCCTTCGCCTTGGCTGGCACCCTTCACGAGGCCGGCAATGTCCACAATGTCGCAAGTGGCGGGCACGATGCGTCCCGGCTTCACCAGCTCGGCCAGCTTGTTCAGACGTTCGTCGGGTACGGAGATTTGTCCTTGTTGGGCGTCGATGGTGCAGAAAGGATAGTTCGCACTCTGCGCCTTGGCGCTCGACAGACAATTAAATAAGGTAGATTTTCCCACGTTGGGAAGGCCTACGATACCTGCTTTTAATGCCATATTTGTTTGTTTTTTATGATTATCGGATGATTCAGGGTGCAAAGATACTCAATCTTTTTCATTCTTGGGGTATAAGCGAATAAAAAAGGGCAACCTCACGGTTACCCTTTTTTCCAATATTTTTAAAAAGAGAGAATATGAAAAGTGTTTCTGTATGAAGAGAAACTGTTAGTGTTATTTTGCCATTGTTACGGTCATTTCCGGTACAAGAATGTATTCTTTTTTCTTCTTGTTCCATTTGTAGTATTCAGTGGTTACGCTATTGTCATTGTAAATATAGCGGATGCAGAGGTCGTTTTCCCAGCGGTTTTTGGAGCTGTTCCACTTTTGGGTTTCGTCCTCGGTGCGTTGATTGTTGGCATCGTACTTATAGTTATGTTTCATGAAGTTGCTCAACAAGCCGTCTTCCAATTTCAGGATAGTTTCTGAAACGACTAAGTCACCTACTTTTTCGGTATTGTAAACCAAATTGTTCTGGGGATTGCTTATTGCATGGAGTGTCGCATTTGCGATGAACAACATGACGAACAGAAGCATTGTTTTGAAAAGTGTTTTCATTTCTTGGATGTTAAATTGTTACTTTCTTTTGTTTAAGGTTTTCCGATGCAAAGATAGGAATAATTCGTCAATTATCTAACTATTTGCTGAAAAAATGCGTTAAAAAAGTAAAAATGTCATAGAGGTAATTTGTTTGTCTTGCCTTGAATGTGCAAAAAGTGTCAATTTGTTCAAGTATATAGCAGCCCGAATCAGTTGTAGCGCAACCGGTTCGGGCTTGAATGCTATTAGTGTGCTTCCAGCCAATTCTTGCCCCAACCGCAATCGGCACGTAGGGGTACTTGCATGGCGTAGGCCTTTTCCATTTCCTCGATGACGATTTGTTGCACCTTCACTTTCTCGTCGGGATAGACACTGAAGTTCAGTTCGTCGTGTACTTGCAGCATCATCTTCGAGCGGATGTTTTCCTTCAGGAAGCGTTGGTAGATGTTCACCATCGCCACCTTTATGATATCAGCGGCGCTTCCCTGGATGGGGGCATTGATGGCATTGCGTTCGGCATAGCCACGCACCACGGCGTTGTGCGAGTTGATGTCGGGCAGGTATCGCTTGCGTCCGAAGACGGTTTCGATGTAGCCGTTTTCGCGGGCAAGGGCGATGCTCTTGTCCATATATTCCTTCACCTGCGGATAGGTCTCGAAGTATCCGTCGATAAGTTCCTTGGCTTCTGCGCGGGGCACGTTCATCCGTTCGGCCAGGCCGAAGACGCTGATGCCGTAGATGATGCCGAAGTTGGCCGTCTTGGCCTTGCTACGTTGTTCGCGGGTCACTTCGCCGATACCTATTTTATAGACCTTGGCGGCGGTGGAGGCATGGATGTCGTCGCCCTCGCGGAAGGCTTCTATCATATTGGCATCGCCGCTGAGGTGGGCCATAATGCGAAGCTCGATTTGCGAATAGTCGGCCGAGAAGAACTCGCATCCTTCTTCGGGGATGAATGCCTTGCGGATTTCCTTGCCGTCCTCGTTGCGGATGGGGATGTTCTGTAAGTTTGGATTACTGGAACTCAGTCGTCCCGTAGCCGTTACGGTTTGGTTGAACGAGGTGTGTATCTTGCCCGTTTGGGGGTTGATGAGCAAGGGGAGGGCATCGATGTAGGTGCTCAGCAATTTCTTCAAGCCACGGTAGTCGAGTATCTTGCCCACGATTTCGTGCTTTCCGCGGAGTCCTTCGAGCACTTCCTCGCTGGTGACGTATTGGCCGGTCTTGGTCTTCTTGGCTTTGCTGACGATTTTCAGTTTGTCGAACAGCACTTCGCCCACTTGCTTGGGAGAGGAGACGTTGAAGTCCGTTTCGGCCAACAGGTGGATTTCCTTCTCTATCTGATTCATCCGTTCGGTGAAGTGTCGCGAAGTTTCGCGCAGGGCCTCGGTGTCGATGCGCACTCCGTTCCTTTCCATATAGGCAAGGACAGGCACGAGCGGCATCTCGATGTCGAAGAATAAGGACGATGCGCCCGAATCGTGAAGTTCTTTTTTCAAAACGTGATGAAGTTTCAGCGTAACGTCAGCATCTTCGCAAGCATACTTATAGACGGCTTCAGGCGGCAGGTCGCGCATATTCTTCTGGTTCTTTCCTTTCGATCCGATCAGGTCGTCGATGGGGATGGTGCGATAGTGCAGATAGATTTCCGCCAAGTAGTCCATATTGTGGCGAAGTTCGGGTTGGAGGACATAGTGTGCCACCATCGTGTCGAACATCGGCCCTTTCACGGTGATGCCGTAGCGGGAGAGGACGAGGATGTCGTACTTGATGTTTTGTCCCACCTTCAAGGTTTGTTCGTTTTCGAGGACTTCCTTGAATTCGTTCACGATTTTCGTCGCTTCCTCTTGGTCGGCGGGGATGGGGACATAAAATGCCTGGTTTTCGGCGAAGCTGAAGCTCATTCCCACCAGTTCGGCACGGATAGGGTCGACGTCCGTGGTCTCCGTGTCTAAACTGAAAATTTCCTTTGTCTTGATAAATTGAAGAAATTCTTGTCTTTTCTTTTCTGTATCAATCAGTTGGTAGTCGTAATCGAGGCTTTCCAAGCTCACGAGATTTGAAAATTCGGAAACGCTCGTCCCCTCGTCCGTAAATTCGGCAAAGAGATTGCCTTGAGAAACAGCCTTTTGAGTGGCTTGGGTTGCAACAGGCTCGCCGAAGAGCGAAAGTTGTCCGTCACCCCTTGTCGGTGCAGGAGTTTCGGGTGCGACCGTTTTCTTGTCCTTTCCCAACACTCGTTCGATGAGGGTGCGGAATTCCATCTCCTCGAAAATTTTCCGAAGCGCTTCTTCGTCGGGAGTTTCGCGTTTCAGCTCATCCAGATTCAGCTTGATGGGCACATCGGTCTTGATGGTGGCGAGGAACTTGGAGAAGGTTATCATTTCCTGGTTGGTTTCTACCTTTGTCTTCAAGGCGCCTTTCAGTTCATCGGAGTGGGCGAGGAGATTCTCGATGCTTCCGAATTGGGCAATCAGCTTTTGTGCCGTTTTCTCGCCCACACCGGGACATCCCGGGATGTTGTCCGACGAGTCGCCCATCAATCCGAGCATATCGATGACCTGCAAGGGCGATTCGATGTTGAACTTGGCCTTTACTTCCTCTACGCCCATCACTTCGAATTCCTTGTCGCCATACTTGGGCCGATACATAAACACGTTTTCGCCCACTAATTGTCCATAGTCCTTGTCGGGGGTCATCATATAGGTTTGGATGCCCTGTTTTCCGGCTTCGGTAGCAAGCGTGCCGATGACATCGTCCGCTTCATAGCCCGGCACTTCGAGGATGGGGATGCGATAGGCGCGGATGACCTCTTTTATAATAGGTACGGACAAACGGATGACTTCGGGTGTCTCTTCGCGTTGGGCTTTATATTGTTCGTAGGCTTCGTGGCGGAAGGTAGGACCCGACGGGTCGAATGCCACACCGATGTGTGTGGGTGCTTCTTTTTTGAGTACATCTTCCAGCGTGTTGACGAATCCCAACACGGCGGAAGTATTGAATCCCTTCGAGTTGATTCGGGGATTTTTGATGAGTGCATAGTAGGCACGATAAATCAATGCATAGGCATCGAGGAGGAAAAGTTTGTCCATTTACTTGAATTTCTTTGTTTTTTTCATCGTAAAAGTACAAAAAAATACCGTATTCCACGTTTTATTATTACTTTTGTAGCGCAAAAATTGTATATGGATAGATTAGAACAGATAAAACAACCGATTCAGGCAGAGTTTGAGGTCTTCAAACAGAAGTTTGATGCATCGCTTCAAAGCTCCAATCCCTTGTTGGGTGAAGTCATCAACTTCATCAAGCAACGGAAAGGGAAGATGATGCGCCCGATTCTGACCCTGTTGATGGCGGAACTGTGTGGTGAAATCAAAGAATCTACCTATTATGCTGCCATTTCCTTGGAGCTGCTTCACACGGCCAGCCTGATACACGATGATGTGGTGGATGAGAGCGACAAGCGTCGTGGACAGTCATCGGTGAATGCCATCTATGATAACAAGGTATCCGTGTTGGTAGGCGATTATCTGTTGGCAACCAGTTTGGCCAATGCAGCCTTGTCGGCCGATATTCGTTTGGTGGACTTGGTAGCACATTTGGGGCAAACTCTTTCGGAAGGCGAGATTATCCAGCTTTCCAATACCAACGCTTCCGATTTTTCCGAAGAAGTCTATTTCGAGGTAATCCGTAAGAAAACGGCAGCCTTGTTCGCATCAGCAGCCAAAGCCGGTGCCTTGTCGGCCGGTTCTTCCGATGAAAAGGCGCAAAAAGCTGCATTGTTCGGCGAATTGATAGGTGTTGCTTTCCAGATAAAGGATGATATTTTTGATTATTATGCTTCCGACGAATTGGGCAAGCCGACGGGTAACGATATGCGTGAAGGCAAATTGACTCTTCCGGCCTTGTATGTATTGAACTCCTTGAAAGATGAGGCGATGATGGCGTTGGCCTTGAAGATTCGTGCATTGGAAGCCAATAGGGAAGAAATAGCCCATTTCATCGAATATGTGAAGGTGAACGGTGGTATCGAATATGCTACACAAGTAATGATTGATTATCGCAACAAGGCGCTCGAAATGCTTCCCGAGACGACTTCGCAGGAGTTGAAGGATGCCTTGACTGCTTATATTGATTATGTGATAGAACGCAAGAAGTAAGTTATTTATATGTCATTCAGAGCGAAGCGAAGAATCTCGGTAACATACATGTGGATGTACACGAGATTCTTCGCTTCGCTCTGAATGACAATATAGTATTTAGAAGAACTTAACCTCTTCTCCTGTAATTTCCGAAAGCAGCTGATTCGCCAAACGGCTTGCTCCGATACGGAAGAGTCCGTTGTTCAACCATTCTTCACCCAATACTTCTTTCACGATGGTGTAGTAGGCGAGGGCCTTCTTTACTGTGTCGATGCCACCGGCAGCCTTGAAGCCTACCTTGCGTCCCGTTTCCTGATAATATTCCTTGATGGCTTCGCACATAACCAATGCGGCTTCGGGAGTTGCCGAGATGGCTTCCTTTCCGGTCGAAGTCTTGATGAAGTCA
>JAFQBF010000066.1 GCA_017416735.1 Bacteroidaceae bacterium
CGGCATACAGGATTTTGAGAGCATTATTAATGGAAATTACGTATATGTGGATAAGACTGCACTTATCTACCGTTTGGTTACGGAAGGAAAAATCTATTTTTTGAGCCGCCCTCGCCGGTTCGGTAAGAGCCTGCTTGTTTCTACTCTCGAAGCTTATTTCCAAGGCCGGAAGGAACTGTTCAAGGGACTTGCCATTGATGAATTGGAAAAAGAATGGGCAGAGTATCCGGTGTTTCACATTGATTTCAATGGAGATAATTTTACCAAGCCCAATGTCCTTGAAGAAGTTATCGAAAATTTCTTGTCTGATCAGGAAAACATTTATGGGAGAAGTACAAACAGTAGAACAACAGGAAACCGCTTCAAGGATATCTTGAAAGCTGCTCATCAAAAGACAGGCAAGCGTGCCGTCGTCCTCATCGATGAATACGACAAGCCTTTGCTGGATGTTTTGGACACAGGTTTCTCCACCGTTGTTGATGGCGAAAAACGCTTGTTGGAAGACCATCATCGCAATATCCTGAAAGGATTCTATTCGGTATTCAAGGGGGCTGACGAGCATTTGCAATTCGTCTTGCTTACAGGGGTGACGAAGTTTTCGCAAGTAAGTGTATTCAGCGGGTTCAACCAACCATCGGACATCAGCCTCGATACCCGATACGAGGCGCTTTGTGGCATTGCGGAGGAAGAAATGTACCGATATTTTGCCGAACCGATAGAAGCGCTTGCACAGAAATACAAATGTAGTATCGACGAAATGAAGCACCGATTGAAACTTCAATATGACGGCTATCATTTCAGCGATGAACTGACGGACATTTACAATCCGTTCAGTATTCTCAATGCGTTCGACAAACGACGGATAGCTGACTATTGGTTTTCCACCGGTACCCCCACTTATTTAATCCGTTTGCTGAACCATACGCAAGAGAATCTGAACGATCTGACTGGAAAATACTATGACCCCAGCCAGTTCATCGATTATAAGGCGGATGTGGAAAAACCGCTACCGATGATTTACCAAAGCGGTTATCTCACCATCAAGGACTGCGATTTGGAGATGGGCACTTTCTTGCTTGACTTCCCGAACAACGAGGTAAAGAAGGGATTCGTGACTTTGGTAGCCAACAACTATCTACAATCCGAAAAGGATTCCGGAAGTTGGGCGCGCGATATTGTAGGTGCATTGAAGACCGGTGATCTGGAGCAGTTACACAAACTTCTCACATCCTTCCTGGCGGACATTCCATACACTATGCGCCGCAAGGAGACCGAACGCGAGCGCGAACGTTACTTCCACTACACCTTCTATCTGCTGATGCGTATGGTGAGCGTCTATACGGTTTATACCGAAAAGCAGCAAAGTGAAGGACGGGTGGACTGCATCGTCGAGACCCCGAACTACATCTACATCTTCGAGTTCAAGCTGGACGGCACGGCAGACGAAGCCTTGTCACAGATTGAAGAGAAAGGCTATGCCCGCCCCTACGAAGCGGACAGCCGCAAGCTCTTCAAGGTGGGTACGGTATTCTCTTCTGAAACAGGAACTATCTGTGACTTTAAAGTGATGGAACGATGAAGTTAAAGCAAGAATCGGACGGACGCATACTATACATCCGTCCGATTCTTTAAGCTGAATATTTCCATGAACAGATCCGCGCACAAAGCCTGTTGGAAAGACTGTTCATGCATTAGAAAAGTTCTGTTTTTGGTCATAACCACACTTTATTCCGATACTCCTTCCACTCGTTTCACCTACTTATAACTTGCTGGCAATGAGAAAGAAAATGTGAATGGAGTCCTTTCAACCTCCTTTCACGCTTTCACCCGACAACGTTACAAAGGTTATTGCGGAAGCTTACTAACGATCGGCGATAAGCTTATAGAGCTTCCGCCGGAAGCTTTGGAAGATGATTGGATTTGCCTTCGCGAAATAGTTTAATGAGGGAATTGTTGAAGAAGAATTTGGAATTGTTGAAGAAGAGTTGGGAATAACAACTATATGTTATCGAAATCCTTCGCTTCGCTCTGGATGACGAACGGAGAATGGAAAGACTTACGGTGAAAGGGTGAAAGGGCGGTGAAAGGGCTCCTTTCACACTTATGCACTATGTATCAATGCGTTAATACACTGTGAAAGGAGTGGAAGGATATAAACGAAAAAGGTGGGTGTAACCCTTTTACAGCTACACCCACCTTTTTTACTTGATTTCGATTTCCTCTTTCATATCTATCTCTTCCTTCTTGTCATCGGTGAATTTGTATTGAAGGAAGGCGAGACTTTGATCGGGGACAACCTTGATGCCGAATCCGTATTTCATCTGCCACTTCCGCTTGATGGAAACCAAGCCTTGGTTTACATAGGCGGCGATGTACGGATGGATGTACAGGGTAAATTTCTTTATCTTCAGTTTGTTGACCAGGTAGTCAATCTTGCTCTCCAGTGTGTCGGTAAAGAGGATGGACGACTTGATTTTGCCCTTGCCGAAGCAGGTGGGGCAAGTTTCGTCCGTAGTCACGTCCATAGCGGGACGGACGCGCTGACGCGTAATCTGCATCAATCCGAATTTGCTGAGGGGCAGGATGTTGTGCTTGGCACGGTCCTTCTGCATGTTCTGACACATACGCTCGTAGAGCTTCTGACGGTTCTCTGCCAGGTTCATGTCGATGAAGTCCACGACAATGATGCCACCCATATCGCGCAGACGGAGTTGGCGGGCCAGTTCGTCGGCAGCGCCTAAGTTCACGTCCAAGGCATTGGCCTCCTGACCGTTGGCGGCTTTCGCACGGTTGCCACTGTTCACATCCACTACGTGCATGGCTTCGGTGTGCTCGATGATGAGGTAAGCGCCGCTCTTGTAGGAAATGGTCTTTCCGAAGGAGGACTTGAGTTGCTTGGTGACGGCAAAATTGTCGAAGATGGGAAGCTGTCCCTTGTAGAGCTTCACGATGTCCGTCCGTTCAGGGGCGATGAGCGTCACGTAGTCCTTGATTTCCTGGAATACGGTTTCGTCATTTACATGGATGTTCTCGTACGAAGGGTTGAACAGGTCACGCAGCATACCTACTGTCCGGCTGGTTTCTTCGTGCACCAGCGTAGGGAGCTTGTCGTGCTTCTGCACTTTGGTTATCATATCTTCCCAATGTCTGAGCAAGACTTTCAGTTCGCCATCGAGCTCGGCCACTCTTTTACCTTCGGCTACGGTGCGTACAATCACGCCGAAGTTCTTCGGCTTGATGCTTTGCAGGAGTTGCTTCAGGCGGGCCCGTTCTTCGCCCGACTTAATTTTTGACGATACGGATACCTTGTCGTTGAAGGGGATGAGCACTAAATAGCGTCCGGCGAAGGAGAGTTCGCAGGTGAGGCGCGGCCCCTTGGTGGAGATAGGTTCCTTGACGATTTGGACGATGACTTCCTGTCCCTGCTGGAGGGTGTTGGCGATGGTGCCTTCCTTTTCGAGGTCGGGCAGCATGGAAGCCTTCGCCATGGGATAAAGTTTCTTGCGGTCGCTGACGACTTGCTTCAGATACTTCTGATACGAATTGAATTGGGGACCCAGGTCAAGATAGTGAAGAAAAGCGTCCTTACCGAAACCGACATCCACGAAGCATGCGTTCAGGCCGGGCATGAGTTTCTTTACCTTGCCTAAATACATGTTGCCCACGTTGAAGGAAGCCGTCTGGCTTTCTTTCTGGAATTCAACCAATGCCTTGTCTTCAAGCAGGGCGATGGAGATTTCCTTGGGCTGTACGTCAATTACAAGTTCGCTTGTCACTTCTTTTTTCTTAATAGGTTTGTCTTCTTAAACAAAGAACAAACCGGAAAGTCGATTGTTGCTTTGCCTGGTTTGTTCTTTATTTTTGTTGTCTCATGACAGACTACAAATGCTTATTTGCTTTTATGTCTGTTCTTACGCAGTCTTTTCTTACGCTTGTGAGTTGACATTTTGTGTCTTTTTTTCTTCTTTCCGCTTGGCATAGCTTCAAAATTTTATAGGGTTAATACTAAAAATGTTATTTCTTCACTGAAATGTTGAAAGTCTTTGCTGGCTTGAACGCCGGAATGTTGTGTTCCGGGATGATGATGGTAGTGTTCTTCGAAATGTTGCGAGCTGTCTTCTGTGCTCTCTTCTTCACGATGAAACTGCCGAATCCACGCAAATAAACGTTTTCTTCATTGGTCAAGGATTCCTTGACTACTTCCATAAATGCCTCGATGGTACTCAGCACATCTTTTCTTTCGATGCCGGTCTTTCTGGCTATCTCGGTTACGATCTCTGCCTTAGTCATTTTACCTAATTATTTTATTGTTTGATGATTAGTCTTAAAATTTTGGAGTGCAAATATATAGAAAATCCGTCGGTTGGAGAAATATATTCAAAATAAATTTTAGAAAAAGTCGGAAAGTGTGGGTTTATTGCTTTATTTTTGCACTAAAATTATCATAAAGTGTCATTCAGACGACCGAAGGGAGGAAGAATCTCGGAAGCTTTTAGTGGGTGTTACCGAGATTCTTCGCTTCGCTCTGGATGACACGGGAAGGTGTATTATGAGTGAATTTGCTGATAAACTGATACATTGGTATGCCGAAAACGGGCGAGACTTGCCCTGGCGAGGAACGAAGGACCCTTACCGGATTTGGATTTCGGAAATCATCCTTCAGCAGACAAGGGTGGCGCAGGGATACGACTATTATATAAGGTTCATGCGAAGGTTTCCCGATGTCTTCACCTTGGCGGAAGCCGATGAGGACGAGGTGATGAAGCATTGGCAAGGCTTGGGGTATTACTCCCGCGCCAGGAATCTGCATGCGGCTGCCAGGAGTGTGGCCGAGGCAGGAGCTTTCCCCACCACTTACGAAGGGGTACTGTCCTTGAAAGGGGTGGGCGAATATACTGCGGCCGCCATCTGTTCGTTTGCCTACGGTATGCCTCGGGCGGTGGTGGACGGGAATGTCTATCGGGTACTTGCTCGATGGATGGGTATCGATACGCCCATCGATACCACGGCGGGCAAGAAGCTCTTTGCGCAGGTGGCCGATGAACTGTTGGACAAGGCGCGTCCGGCCCTCTACAATCAGGCAATTATGGATTTCGGGGCCTTGCAATGCACACCGGCTTCGCCCGATTGTATGCATTGCCCGTTGGCGGAAAGTTGCCTGGCCTTGGCACAGGATAGGGTGGATGCGCTTCCCGTAAAGCAGCACCGCACGAAGGTGACCGACCGCTTCTTTAATTATATATATGTACGTGCGAGTGGCCATACCTTCATCCGGAAGCGGACGGGTAACGACATCTGGAAGAACCTCTACGAGCCTTTGCTGATTGAGACGGAAGAAGACCTTTCGGAAAATGAAAGCACGCTTTGGCAAAAACTTCAAGGCGTTTTGGAAATTCGTGAAGGCGAAAATAAAATTCGTGAAGGCGAATCCAAAATTTGCGAAGGCGTATATTTCCGTTCCCTGCGGAAAGGTGTCCGCCATGTGCTCTCGCATCGGGTCATCCATACCAACTTCTACGAGCTCCGTCTGCCCGATGATTTCCACCGTCTGGAAGGCTATCAGCGGGTGGCGGAAGAAGATTTGCATAAATTTGCCGTCTCGAATTTGGTTTATCAGTTTTTTTCGCTAATTTTGGGGCTTAATAATCAAAAAGTGTAAAGTATGTCAGTAAATAAAGTCATATTGATTGGTAACGTGGGCAAGGACCCGGATGTAAGATACTTGGATAGCGGTGTGGCCGTTGCTACATTCTCATTGGCAACCACCGAGCGTGGATATACCTTGCAGAACGGTACGCAGGTGCCCGACCGTACCGAATGGCACAATATCGTCCTTTGGCGAGGATTGGCACAGACGGCTGAAAAATATGTACACAAAGGTGACAAGCTCTATATTGAAGGTAAAATCAAGAGCCGTTCGTATGACGACCAGAACGGCATCAAGCGTACCATCGTTGAAATCTTTGCCGACAATATGGAGATGCTGACACCGAGAGGCGTATCGCAACCACAGCAGACGGCGGCTCCTGCACCTCAGCCCGTGCAGCAACAGCCCGTGGCAGGAAGTGCGGCCGAAGACTTGCCGTTTTGATTCCTAATGAAACAGATGTCTAACTAAAATTACATTCCTTGGACCCCGATTCGTATTTATGCCGCTTGGCGGACTTGTTTGACGGTGTGACCGTCTATCCTCCCTCCGTGGGAGCCATTGTAGCCATCACATTGGCTATCCTGCTTTTGTTTGCATCAGGCTTCGTGTCTGCATCCGAAATTGCTTTCTTCTCGCTCTCGCCGAACGACCTCAGCGAGATAGAAGAGGAAGAACATCCGTCGGACAGGCGTATCACGGACCTGCTGAAGGATTCGGAAAGGCTGCTTGCCACCATCCTGATTTCGAACAACTTCGTGAACGTGACCATCATCATGCTCTGCAACTTCTTCTTTGCCGAAGTGGTGGATTTCGGTCATGCGGTCATTGTCGAGTTCTTGGTCATTACCGTCGTCCTGACTTTCCTGTTGCTGCTCTTCGGAGAAATCATGCCGAAGATTTATTCCGCCCAGCACACGCTGAAGTTCTGCCGTTTCGCGGCTCCTGTTCTTATGGTGTTGAGAAAGGTGTTCAGTCCTTTGTCCAATTTGCTGGTGCGCTCCAGTTTCATCGTCAACAAATGCGTGGCGAAGAGAAACTACAACATCTCTGTCGATGACCTTTCGCAGGCTCTTGAGCTGACCGACAAGGCCGAGATTTCGGAAGAAAGCAACATCCTCGAAGGCATCATCCGTTTCGGAGGCGAAACCGCCAAGGAGGTGATGACTTCACGCCTTGATATGGTGGATTTGGACATCACTTCCACTTTCAAGGAGGTGTTGGATTGCGTGGTAGAAAACGGTTATTCGCGTGTGCCCGTTTATGAAGATTCGCGAGACAACATCAAGGGTATTCTGTATATCAAGGACTTGCTTCCTCATCTCAAGAAAGGTGAAGATTTCCAGTGGCAGAGCCTTATCCGCCCCGCCTACTTCGTGCCCGAAACGAAGATGATTGACGACCTCTTGCGCGACTTCCAGGCCAACAAGATTCACATCGCCATCGTGGTGGATGAATTCGGCGGAACCTCGGGTATCGTCACGATGGAAGACATCATCGAGGAGATTGTGGGAGAAATCAATGACGAATACGACGAGGAAGAACGCTCGTATGTAAAAGTAAACGACCATACTTACGTATTCGAAGCCAAGACATTGCTTTCGGATTTCTACAAGATTGTGAAGATAGACTCGGAAACCTTCGAAGACGTGGTAGGCGATGCCGATACGTTGGCAGGCCTGTTGCTCGAAATCAAGGGTGAATTCCCGAAACTTCACGAGAAGTTGGAATACGACAATTTCCTTTTCGAAGTGCTCGAAATGGATGCACGCCGTATCTTGAAGGTGAAAGTCATCATCGGTAAGCCGATAGTGAAAGATGAATAAAAATTAGCTGTCATTCAGAGCGAAGCGAAGAATCTCGGGAACATAAAGTGGATGCTTCCGAGATTCTTCGTCACTTCGTTCCTTTGAATGACAATGTATATAAAATGGCAATATATCGAAAATATCAACAAGGAGACCTTGCGGTAGCCGTATGGAAAGTGGATGAAACGGTAGAGCAGTTGCGCTCGATGTTTCGTGACTTTTCCATTTATGAAGAAGGATATGCCCGCTTCTCGGCCGAAAAGCGCAGGCAAGAATGGTTGGCCGTCCGTGTCTTGCTGAAGGAAATGTTGGGCGATGAGAAGAAAATAGCTTACTTACCTTCGGGCAAGCCTTACTTGGAAGATGGGAGTATGCGCATCAGTTTCTCTCATACGGTGGGCTATGTGGCCGTGGCGCTCCATCCTTCGGTCGAGGTAGGGGTCGATATCGAGCAATACGGCACCCGTGTGAAGCGTGTCGCGTCCCGTTTCATCCGTGAAGACGAGAAGGTTTCGATTGCATCGGGCGATGAAATTTATGGCTTGCTCCTTCATTGGTCGGCCAAGGAAACGATGTTCAAGCTGATGGATGATGAGGCGGTGGATTTCATCGACCATCTTCATATTCTCCCTTTCAAGGCCGAGAAGTCCGGTTGCTTTGAAGCGAGGGAATACCGTTCGGGAAAGGAGCGTAAGTTCCTCATCCATTATGATACCCATCCCGATTATGTGCTGACCTTCGCTTGTGTCACTCCTTCGACAAAGTGAAGATAAACTCCAGTCCTCCTCCCGGATTGTTCTTGGCGAAGATGCTTCCACCATGCAGAAGAACGGCATTCTTCACAATGGCCAATCCCAATCCCGTACCTCCTAATTTTCGTGAACGTCCCTTATCTACCCGATAGAAACGTTCGAACAGGCGTCCCAAGTGTTCGGGTGAAACTCCTACGCCTGTATCGGCAAAACTGAAATAATAGAACTTCTCGCCTTGGCGGAAGCACCGGATGGTGATGCTGATGCCTGTGCCTCCGTATGCGATGGCATTGTCTGTCAGATTGCGGAAGATGGAGTAGAGTAGCGACGGGTTACCTTTTATGTATAGGTCTTCCGGCAAGAAATTCTGTACTTCGATTTGTTTTTCTTCCAGTTGCAGACTCACTTCGTTGATGATGCTTTGCGCCAACATCGGCAGGTTGACGGATTCTTTTTCGGTCATATTGGGGGCTTCCTCCATGCGGGTCAGCAGAGAGATGTCGCTCAGCAGATGGGTCAACCGGTTGCTTTGGGCATAGCTTCGCATAAGGAAGGCGTCTATCTTTTCCCGTGGCAGTTCGGGGTTGTTCACGATGGTTTCCAAGTAGCCCTGAATGCTGCTGACGGGTGTCTTCAGTTCGTGTGCGATGTTTTGGGTCAGTTGTTTCTTCAAGCGTGCCTGCTCGGTTTCCTGGGTAACATCGTTGATGGAAATCTCGAAGCTGTTGTCTTGAAAAATGATACATTCCAAAGCGAAGATACGTCCGTCTTTCTCGATGTCCATGGATGTCCGTCTCACTTCCTTGCTGTTCTTCCCTTGGTTCTCGGCGATGAAGCGGGTGATAGGGGCAAGTTCGGGCACGGAAAAGATTTCCTGCATCTGGCTGAGGTTCTTGTCGGAAATGAAGTTGATGTATTGCTTGAACAGCAAGTTGACCAGTATTTCTTTTTTTTCCTTGGTAAATACTCCCAATCCTTCGTGTGAGATTTGAAGGTGGGTAACCAGTTTTTCGCGCTCGATGTACAGGGCTTCCTTCGTGCGGTGCAGGCGATGGTATATCTGGATGATATATGTGGATATTTCTCCCAGTTCGTTTTTCGGAAAAGATTTCTGGATGTCCGGGTCTATGGGTTCGTTGCGATCGGCTTTCAGTGCGAATTGTTGCAGATGGGTGATGGACATTCCCAACTTGTGGGTGAAGCTATAGAACATACCTATCAGGATGATGCTGATGACCATAGCGAACCAGATGTAATGTGAATCGGTGCTGAGCGACTGGATGAGGCTTACGTTGTAGGGCAGTGCAGAACGGATGATGATTTCCAGTTCGGGATAATAACGTGCCGAGTAGAAGAATTCTCCGCCGACACTTTCCGACTGCCGATGGATGGCATAGCCGCTTCCTTGTTGCAAGGCCTGCTTGATTTCCTGTCGGTCAAGATGGTTGCTGAATTGCTCCGGATTCTTTCGCAGATTGTCGAAAATCACTTTCCCATTGGGGGTAATCAATGTGACGCGGAGGTCATTCAGATGATGGCTTCGCACGTATTGTCCCAGCGTGGTTGTCTCCAAGGAATCCTGTATGAACAGGAAGTCGCTCAGCTGGTCGTTGTAATTCTGTAGCTGGGTGTTCAGCAGTTCTACCTTATAGTCCTTTTCGCGCCGGTACTGGAATGCCATGAAACAGATGACAAAAGCGATGAACAGCGCAATGACCGAGAAAAAGAGCCGTTGGCTGAACGAAAGGACATGTGTTTGGAAAGGGTTCTTCATCATTCTGTGAGGTTTATTCGCATTCGAAACAATAGCCATACCCTAACCGGGTGACGATACGTTTGCCGTATTCGCCGATTTTTTTGCGGAGGCGGGTGATATTCACGTCGATGGTGCGGTCGAGAACGAATACTTCTTCTTGCCATACTTTGGCTAAGATATCTTCACGAGAGAATACGCGTCCTTTGTTCTGAAGGAATAACATCAGTATCTCGAATTCTTTCTTAGTCAACGCAACTTCAGTTTCTTCAATGGATACTTTCTTTTGAGGCATGTTGAGCTTTAATCCTTTGTATGACAGGACTTCATTGTCGTTTGCGGGTAAGATTGGAACGGTTCGGCGAAGAACGGCCTTGACACGGGCAATCACTTCACGGAGCGAGAATGGTTTGGATATATAATCGTCTGCACCGATGTTGAAACCTGTGACAGTATCATTCTCTGTGTCCTTGGCGGTAATGAAGATGATGGGGATATGGGCGGTTTCCTTGTTTTTTTTCAACATATTGGCCATACGGAAACCGGAGATTTCACCCATCATTACATCGAGCAACAACAGATGGTATTGTGGAAGATTCAGTTTCAATGCCTCTTCGGCAGAGTTTGCCGTATCTACCCGGTACCCTTCATTTTCAAGATTGAATTTGAGGATTTCACACAAATCCTCTTCATCATCTACTACTAAAATACGATAATCGTTCATAATGTCATCTTTTTGATTGTACAAAACTAAGGTTTTTCCTTTTAATTGTAGCAAAGATGACGACTTTTTATTTCTGTTTTGTGAAATGGAAGTTACGTTTGTGTTTCAATTAGGCTTTTGTGAACTCGCCGGCGATGGGTTGGTTCATCAATTCGCGGATTTCTTTGTCTGACTTACCATGGCCCAAAAGGAACATCAATTTTGTGATCAGTGCTTCAACAGTACTGTCGTAACCGCTGATGACACCGGCATCCAGCAGATGGAGCCCGGTTTCATATCGGCCCATTTCTACCATACCGGTCAGGCATTGTGAAATATTGACAATCACGATTCCCCGTTCTTTGGCTTCTTTCAATAGCTTGATGAACCAAGGCTTTTGGGGCGCGTTTCCTGAACCGTATGTCTTGAGTACTACCGCTCGAAGTCCTGGAGTCTGAAGAATGTTTCGGATGATGTTTTCCTGAATGCCCGGGAAAAGTGTCAAGACGATAACGTTGGTATCATACAAATAATAAGGCTTCAGGGGCTTTGTCGGATCCGGATGATGAATCTTGTCGTGTTCATATTTGATGTGGATACCGGCTGTAGCCAATGTAGGGTAGTTGTATGACCGGAATGCGTTGAAGTTTTCCGCATTGATTTTGGTCGTACGGTTTCCGCGGAGCAGATGGTTCTCGAAGAAAATACATACTTCCGGTACAATAGCGGTGCCATCCGGATTCTTGGCGGCAGCTATTTCCACAGCCGTGATAAGGTTTTCCTTACCATCGGTACGGAGCTTGCCAATAGGCAATTGGCTACCTGTAAGGATAACCGGCTTGCTCAGATCCTCCAACATAAAGCTGAGAGCAGATGCTGTAAATGCCATCGTATCCGTACCATGTAAGATTACAAACCCATCGTATTTGTCATAGTTCTCGTAAATGATCTTCACGAGCTTAGACCAAAGAGAAGGTTCCATATCCGAAGAGTCAATGGGAGGTGTGAATTGATAGGAATCGATGCTGTAATTGAATCTCTTCAATTCCGGTACATTTTCTATTAATTGGTCGAAATTGAAAGCTTCAAGTGCACCAGTTTCCTGATTTTCTATCATACCGATAGTTCCACCAGTGTAAATTAACAAAACGGAAGGATAACGGTTCTTATTCATAGGGTATATTCGGCTTAAATGTGGCACAAAGATACAAAAACTCTATGTATATGACAAAAAGTTATCGTCGTTTTTTTAATTTAACTTTTCTTCTCCATGTTCATCATACTCTTTTCGTTTTCCGATGGGTGGTTCGGTCAAGGTGATGCGGACAACGGCGGTATGCGAAAGGCTTTGCTTGATGGCTTCATCGAAAGCGTCCATGTGATGAGGGAGGAATCGTTGGCAAATCAGTTTTAATGCTTTTACTTTTTCTGCATCATCTTCTACAATTTCTGCTCGTCCTATAGCAATGGCTGAGCGGAATTCCAAGGTGAAGGAATTGTCTTTCGGTCCTACGGTTGGCTTGCATCGGCTTACGGCGGATAGGCACACGATGGGGTTATATGCTATGCAATCTAACTTTTCCCCTTCCTTGGCACAATGGAAGTAGAATGTTTGCTCGTCAGCTTGTGCCAACGAGAGGGGGACAGCGTATGGGGTGCCATCGGGACGAGTCATACTCATCGTGACGTATGGCGATTTGCTCAAGACTTCCAATGCAAAGCTTGCGCTCATTTCGCGGGTACTTCTTCTCATTTGCGTGATGTTTTATTTGCCGAACATATCGGTGTGAATCTTTTCTTGAAGTGAACTCATACTCGGTATCGTTTCAAGTTTCCAAGTGGATTTGTTCAGTCGCAATCCGGCCGGTGCAAGCATCTTGTCGTAATCGATTTCAGCGGTAGTATCCACATACTTCCTTAGAAGAGGTAGGGGAGCTCCTGCTATTTCTTTGGCCGACGTCCAGAATTCTTCTTCGGTAAATCCCCGGTTTTCCTTCAAGTAATAGCGGTTGTACAATAGGCGCATCAGGTCGTCCAAGCTTTTCTTGCCTTGGGTGAGTTCGCGAAGACGGATGTCGAACAAAAGACCCATTACGGGACCTTTGATATAATAGGATATGCGTACATCGTTGCCATTGGCTGCCCGGTTAAAGAAGTTCAGCCAAATGTCGTAACTGCTTTGACGGAGGCTCATGTGGCGATGTCCTTCGGTTGTCTCGGTGTCGCGTATGTATCCGCTCAGGTCGGTCAGCAGATATTCTTTGTCGATGATACCTGCACGAAGCAACAGCTGGGTTTCGTAATATACGGTGAATCCTTCGCCTATCCACAATGTCGGTGTATGGACTTCCTTGTCATAATCGAAAGGACCCAATTCGATGGGGCGGATGGCTTTCACGTTATACAGATGGAAATACTCGTGAGTGGTAAATGCCATATAATTAAGGTAACTCTTCTGGTTGGGGAACCGGAAGGTGCCGCTTGTATAGCAGGCTTGTGAATTGCTGTGTTCCAAACCACCGGGACCTCTTCCTAAGTGTATCAGGCAATAGTTGTCATAAGGCACATGTCCCATCATTTGGGAGGAGGCGGTTACCATTTTCCGGAAATCGTCTTCGAATGGACTTTCTTCGAATCCTTCGGGCGTTTCGAGCGCAAACTCGTATTCATGTCCTTCGTGGATGAACTTTTTTACCAGATGGTTTCCTAATAGCACGGGTGAATCGTAAAGGATGTCGAAATCGTTTGCAATAAATGTGCGGTGCTTTCCGTTGGCATTGCCTTTTACTTTCAATCCGGACGAGGCGTTTTGCCAATTTTCGGGGAGGATATAAGTCACTTCTATAGGCTCATTCTTTTCACCTTCGGCATACATGAATACTCCATTCGGCGCAATGAAGGCTGTATGGCTTTCCACCCTGCTATCGGCTACGGAGCGTGCGTTGGCATAAATGCGATAAGTTACTTTGAGTGTCTGTCCGTTGGTGTTGGGGATAATCCATGCGTTCTTTCCTTCCTTTCTCCAAGCGATTTCCTTTCCGTCTATAGTTTGTACGGCAAAATCGGTCAAGTGTTTCGGAAAGTCC
The DNA here is from genome assembly GCA_017416735.1 of Bacteroidaceae bacterium. Classification (GTDB taxonomy): domain Bacteria; phylum Bacteroidota; class Bacteroidia; order Bacteroidales; family Bacteroidaceae; genus Phocaeicola. The sequence continues at coordinate 13,750 of JAFQBF010000066.1, forward strand.
ATAATCAGATAATATCCGGGAGCCCATACCGGCATTTTCAGAATCAGCTCCTTTGTGTCTTTCGGATTGTATGTCAGCTCTACATTCAAGTAATGTTTGGCGGTGTCCAACTCGACGACGTAATTGTATCTGGCCGGATTCTGTGCCCATCCAAAGAAAGGCAAACACAATAGAAGGAAAACGAGAAGTTGTTTTTTATCAAGTCTGTTCATGATGATATGAATGAATTTAAATTTCTTTTTTATTTAATGGTCAATACAGCCATATCGCTATCCGTACCAATGCGGAAAGGAGGTCCCCAAAGCGAGAGTCCGCTGGAAACATAGACATGCGAATTTGTCCATTTCCGGTAGCCGTGGCTCTGTTCGTACATATTCTCTACCAAATGGCTGAGAGGCCATACTTGCCCGTGGTGCGTATGTCCGCTGAATTGGATGTCGATGCCGAGACTGTCCTTCTTGGCTACTTCATAAGGCTGATGGTCGAGCAGGAGAATGGGTTTCGTTGCATCTGCCTTTTTCATCAAATCGGCAATAGGGGTGCGTCGGCGGTTTGAACGGTCGTCGCGTCCCAGGATTTGAAGGCCGTTGGGTAATGTCACGATGGTGTCACGAAGTAATTGGATGGGAGTGTCTTTCAAAAAACGTTCACATTCCTCCATACCGCTGATGTATTCGTGATTGCCGGGTGACAGATAGATGCCCATCGGGGCTTCCAATTGACGAAGTTCTTCGGCCATATTTTGTTGATAGAGGGGTAGGAGGCTATTGTCTATCAAATCTCCACCGATGACTATCAAGTCGGGTTTCTCGGCATTGATCATCTTGACGAACTTCTGGAGTTGAGGCTTTCGGGTACCGTTTCCCAAATGTACATCGCTGATGGCAACCACTTTCATTGGCCCACCTTCCAAAGGTTTGTCAAGGGTGATGTCGATGCGGTTGATGTCCGGATTCTTGTAGTTGAAATATCCGTAGGCGAGCAAGCAGACGGTCCATCCTAAAGCGATGCCGAATCCGTAAGGCTTCAATGCCGGGAGGAAGATGCGGACGATGTCTGTCGCCAACAAGGCAAGTACCATGTAAAGGGTAAATACGAGCCACACCGACCCTATGCTGAACAATCCTCGGGAAAGGAATTCGGGCATCTCGATGTTTCGTGCAAAAAGCGAGATGACTAAGGAAAAAGCAGCCAACCAATAGCAGAGGGAAAGTGCCAATTTCCCTCCCAGCGACAAGCCGGAAAGCATCTGCAAGGCACGGACAAAGATATAAACATTGCCGCATAGGTAAGCGGTTATCATTGATAGGAACATTAGCTTCATGTGAATGTTTTGTTTAGCGTAATGCAAAAGTAAAATTAATTCATCGAACGTACAAATAACTTGTGAACATTCCTTGTTAATAATGGTTTCTTGAAATATATTCATTTAAAACAATGGCGTTATGAAACGGAAAACTTGGACAAATGTAGCAGCGGTGGTCTTGATAGCCCTGTTGCTTTGGTGGCTCTTCTGGGCTATTTTGGCAGACGAAGACATCAATGAGATGGAACTTCAGAATACCGAAATCGTCGAATGAACGAAAAAAACGGCGGAAGACCAATGAACAAATCCTCTTCTGCCGTTGTTATGAAGTAAACTGCCACTTGATTCGTGTGAATAATCAGCAGGAAAAATGAACCATAGTATGTGATTTTTAAGGTTAACTCTCTCATGGCCTTGGCTTGTGAAAGTCGAGGCTTTCTTTTTCCTCCTAAAGACAAATTTGTTTAAAAGCCTGTCCGTTATGTGGAGAATGTGCAAAAGTTTTGTTATATTCGCATAATGAACCAAAAAAATGATAGACTTATGAGAATGATGAATTATTCCGTGATGCGTTGTGTCAGTGCAATAGCCATCGGTGTGTTGCTTATGGTGTGGCCCGAGGCGGCCATTATCTATCTGGTCATTGCCATTGGGGCGATGTTCTTCTTGCCCAGCCTTTTTTCATTAGTGGGTTACTTTATGAAAGGACGTCAGTTGGGCATGTACTTTCCTATTGTCAGTTTGGGAAGCTTGCTTTTCGGGCTTTGGCTGATGGTGTCTCCGGCTTTCTTTGTGGGCATCCTGATGTATGTGTTGGGTGCGGTATTGGTTTTTGCGGGCATCAGTCAGATAGTCGGATTGATGGGTGCGCGAAGTCATGCCGAGGTAGCCTTCGGTTTCTATGTGATGCCGGTACTCATTTTGTTGGCCGGTATCGTGGTGCTTGTCAATCCGTTTGCGGCGGCTTCCGTTCCTTTTATTATATTGGGGGTGAGCAGTGCGGTGTACGGCATTACGGAATTGATAAACATTTACAAGTTCCGTAAGAAGGAAGAAAAGGCTCCGGTGAATGAAGTGATGATTGAGGATGTGACCCCGATTGAAGAAATAAAGGAATGATAAAGAAAGAAACCTTCCCCGTATTGGGAATGAGCTGTGCGGCTTGTGCGACAAGGGTTGACAAGACTCTGAACGGTCAGCCGGGAGTGCAGGAAGCGTCCGTCAACTATGCATCGGCCATGGTGCAAGTCACTTATGATGCCGATGAATGTTCACCTCTTGTACTGAAGGCGGCGGTACAACAAGCCGGTTACGACCTCTTGATAGCGTCGAAGGAAGAGGCCGAGGATGAAGCGGAAAAGGCTCGTCAAGCCCGATACGAGAGCTTGAAAAAACGGACGCTTTGGGCGATAGTGTTGGCCGTACCCATCATGGTGCTTGGGATGGCTTGGATGCATGTACATTGGGTGAATGTCGTGGTGTGGTTGCTTTCCACTCCCGTAGTGTTCGTGTTGGGAAGGGGATTCTTCATCAGTGCCTGGAAGCAACTCAAACATGGCACTTGCAATATGGATACGCTCGTGGCACTCAGTACGGGCATAGCATACGTGTTCAGTGTCTTCAATCTCTTCTTCCCCGAATTTTGGTTGAAACGGGGCATCGAGCCACATGTCTATTTCGAAGCATCGAGTGTCATCATCGCTTTCATCCTCTTGGGACGGTTGTTGGAAGAACGTGCCAAGCGGAACACCTCGGCTGCTATCCGCAAGCTCATCGGCCTTCAACCGAAGACCGTCGTGGTGTGGACACCGGAAGGTGAACGCATCCTCCCGATTACGGCCATCCGTCAGGGCGATGTCGTGGTGGTGAAGCCCGGTGAGCGCATTGCCGTGGACGGGGTGGTGAGCGAAGGCCAGTCGTATGTGGACGAGAGTATGCTCAGTGGAGAACCCATCCCCGTCCGTAAGCAGAAGGGGGCGAAAGTCTATGCCGGCACCATCAATCAGAAAGGGGCTTTCCGCTTCGTGGCGGACAAGATAGGACAGGACACTTTGTTGGCACAAATCATCCGTATGGTGCAGGATGCCCAAGGAAGCAAGGCGCCCGTGCAGAAGTTGGTCGATAAGATAGCTTCCGTGTTCGTGCCCACCATCATCGCAATAGCCTTGTTGGCCTTTGCGGCATGGCTTCTGCTGGCTTCCGACAACGGATTCACGCACGGCATCTTAGCTTTGGTGACGGTGCTCATCATCGCTTGTCCGTGTGCTTTGGGACTTGCCACGCCCACCGCCATCATGGTAGGTATCGGCAAGGGAGCCGAGTTGGGAATCCTCATCAAGAATGCCGAGAGTCTGGAAGTGGCCAAACAGGTGAATGCCGTGGTGCTCGACAAGACGGGTACGCTCACCGAAGGACATCCGCAAGTGACCGATGCCGTTTGGATGGGCGACGAAGCGCAGGGAAAACGCATCCTTTATAGTTTGGAGAAGATGTCCGAGCATCCCTTGGCCGAAGCAGCCTTGGCATATTTGAAAAACGCGAAGGCGTTTTCTGAAAACGTGAAGGCGTTTCAAGTGGAACGCTTTGGCGTTTTGTCGGGAAGGGGCGTGGAAGGAATTGTGGACAACAAGAAGTATTATGCCGGCAACTTGACCTTGCTTCATGAAAAAGGCATCGCCATCGATGAGGCTTTGCGCTCAAAAGCCGAACAATGGACAAGCGAAGCCAAGACCGTGATAGCCCTTGCCGATGAGCAGAGGGCATGGGGTGTGCTGGCCATTACCGACCGGCTGAAACCGACTTCCCCAAAAGCCATCGAGGAGCTTCATAAACAGGGCATCGAGGTATGGATGCTTACGGGAGACCAACCGGAAGCTGCCCGCGAGGTGGCTCGACAAGTAGGCATCGCTCATTACAAGGCCGGAGTCTTGCCACAAGAAAAAGCGGGTTTCATCAAGGAACTTCAAGCGCAAGGCAAGAAGGTGGCAATGGTGGGCGATGGCATCAACGATAGTGCCGCCCTTGCACAGGCCGACCTCAGCATTGCGATGGGGCATGGAAGCGACATTGCCATGGATACGGCGATGGTCACCATCCTTTCGTCCGACTTGCTGAAGATTTCGGAAACCATCCGTCTTTCGCAGCTCACCGTGCGCACCATCCGCCAAAATCTCTTCTGGGCATTCATCTACAACCTTATCGGTGTACCCATTGCGGCAGGTGTACTCTATCCCGTCAATGGCTTCCTGCTCAATCCGATGATTGGGGGTGCGGCCATGGCTTTCAGTAGTGTGAGTGTGGTGACCAATAGTCTCCGCTTGCGAAGAAAGCATATCCATCAAGAAGGTGTCGTCCCGAACGAAGTGAAAAATCAGGATGAAGTAGTCGAAGAAGTCAAAGAAGTCAAAGTAGTTACAGAAATCGATAAGGTGACTCGTAAATACAAGGTGCAAGGCATGATGTGCAAACATTGTGTGGGTCGTGTAGAGCGGGCATTGAATACCCTCGAAGGTGTGCAGGTGATGGTGACACTCGACCCTCCCGTAGCGACCATTGAATACGATGGCGAACCGCTTTCTGTAGAAGAATTGCAACAGATTCTGACGGAAAAGGCGGGAGATTATCAGATATCGGAATAATTCCCTACCTTTGTAGAAAATTAATCTTTTTCACGATGAAAAAACAAATACTTTTGGTCGGTGTACTGTGTGCAAGTATGCTGGCCTCTGCCGAAAACATTGATGTGAAGAGCTTCCGCTATGCGGGGCCTTACGTGGTGCAACAACCTTATTTAGTGGATAGCGTGGATGTAAACTCTAAGGCATTTGCCATGAAGAATCTGCTTGACACTCCTTTGTCGTTCGAGCAACTTCAGCAAGGGACAACTTTCTCCAGCGATGCCCTTCCGAGCGTGAGTGAAGGATATGCACTTCATTTAGTGAGCTTCACCTTACAGAATAAAGCTTATACCCAAGCAAAGCTGAAGGTAGAAGGTGTAACGAATTATCAAGTTTTTGTGGATGGAAAGAAGCAGGGAGGCATGGAGCTTACCCTTGAACCTTCTACTCATCCGGTGGTTATCAAATACCTTTCCGAAGCCGGTAAGAATGAATCCTTGAAGGTCAGTGTGGAAACCGAAAAGGATGGCATCGTGACCCTTCGCGAGGATGGCAAGCGCAATTATACATTGGGCGATGTTCTTCATGGCACTCGTTTCTCGGGCATAAGCCTTTCGCCCAACGGCAAGTATCTGATGACTTCCTATCGCACCACTCAGGTGGGAGGCCGTTCGTCGGGATATACCACCATCAAGGAGTTGGCTACCGGCAAGGTCTTGGCTCAACGTACCGAACGCTTGCAATGGATGCCGAAGAGCAACCTTTATTATTATATTCGTACCGGTGTAGATGGTCGCCAGCTGGTAACCGTTGACCCTCTGACGGGACAAGAATCTGTTTGGGTCAACAAGCTTCCGGAAGGTTATTTCCAGATAGCTCCAACCGAAGACTGGTTGCTTTATTCACTTACTCAGGAAGGCCCGAAGGAACGCAAGGAAATCTACGAAGTCATTGAGCCGGATGACCGTCAACCGGGATGGCGCAATCGTTCCTCTTTGGCCAAATTCGACTTGAAGACCGGTTTGATGCAACCTTTGACCTTCGGCTATCACAATGCCTGGGCCTTGGATATTTCCTCGGATGGCCGTTATGTATTGATGATGACCAGCCGTAGCCGGTTGACTCAGCGTCCTACTACGCTTTCTACCTTGTATAAATTGGATGTACAGACTTTGCAGACCGAAACGTTGGTAGCCGAAGATGGATTCTTGGGTGGAGCTACCTTCTCTCCAGATGGCACGCAAATCCTCTTGACCGGTTCGCCCGAGTGTCTGGATGGCATCGGCTTGAACTTGCCGGAAGGACGGATTCCGAATCAATACGATTACCAGTTGTACATCATGAACTTGGCCGACAAGAAAATCACTCCGATGACCAAGAACTTCAATCCGAGCGTGCAACAAACCGTATGGAACAAGGTGGACGGACAAATCTATTTCACTGCCGAAAACCGTGACTACATCAGCCTCTATCGGATGAACCCAAAGGACGGAAAGATTCAGCCGATGGATGTGAAGGAAGATTTGGTGAAAGGCATCAGCTTGGCAGACCATGCTCCGTTGATGGCTTATTATGGACAGGGTGCCATGAATTCCGACCGCCTTTATACGCTCGATATCAAGAAAGGAAAGACGGCATTGGTGGAAGACCTCAGCCAAGAAATCTTGAAGGAGGTACAATTGGGCGAGTGCCGCGATTGGAACTTCATCAACTCGAAGGGTGATACCATTTATGGCCGATACTATTTGCCTCCTCACTTCGATGCAACTAAGCAATACCCGATGATTGTAAATTATTATGGTGGATGCAGTCCTACCGAACGTAACTTCGAGAGCCGTTATCCGCATCATGCGTATGCTGCCTTGGGATACGTGGTGTATGTGGTTCAGCCAAGTGGAGCCAGTGGCTTTGGTCAGGAGTTCGGTTCCCGTCACGTAAACACGGCTGGTGAAGGACCGGCGCAAGACATCATTGAAGGCACCAAGAAGTTCTGCGAGGAACATGCCTTTGTCAATGCCAAGAAGATAGGTTGTATCGGTGCATCCTACGGTGGTTTTATGACCCAATACCTGCAGACCAAGACGGACATCTTTGCGGCGGCTATCTCTCATGCCGGTATCAGCGACCACACCAGTTATTGGGGCGAAGGCTATTGGGGATATTCATATAGCGAAGTCAGCATGGCCAACAGTTATCCTTGGACACGAAAGGATCTCTATGTAGATAGAAGTCCGCTCTTCAATGCCGACAAAATTCATACTCCGTTGCTCTTTGTGCATGGTGACAAGGATATGAATGTGCCGGTGGGAGAAAGTATCCAGATGTACACAGCCTTGAAGCTCCTCGGTCGTGAAACGGCTATGGTATTGGTGACGGGGCAAGACCACCACATTGTGGATTATGGCAAGCGCATCCAGTGGCAGAATACCATTTGGGCTTGGTTTGCCAAGTGGTTGCAGGATGATCCTACTTGGTGGAATGCCATTTATAATCCGAAGTCTTTATAAAAAAAGAAGTGGATGCGTTTTTGGGACGCATCCACTTCTTTTTTAGAAGGATTTCATCAATTCCTGAACAGCCGTAGCCAATTGGGTATCGATGCCCTTCAGTGCATCTTCTGGTTTGTTGTAAACCTCGATATCCGGTTGCAGTTGGTTGTTTTCAGCATATTGGCCACGCATGTCCACGCATCCCACCTGCGGAATACCGAACACGATGCTCGGGTCAATCTGTGTTTCCCACCATACGGCAGTCATCGTTCCTGGCACAGGAGCACCAATCAGCTTGCCGATTCCCAGTTCCTTATACACCCATGGGAATCCGTGTGCATTGCTGTAATTGTCTTCGCATACCAATACGCACGATGGTTTCACCCATTTGTTGAACGGGTCGCTACCTATGTATTGACCTTGCGGCACGAAGCGCTGGTATTCCTTTCCGCTGAGCAGGGTTGCCAAGTCATCGTGCAACCATCCGCCTCCGTTGTGGCGGGTATCGACGATGGCCGCTTTCTTCTGACGGTTCTTGTCGCTCAACAATTCGCTATATACCGTGCGGAAGCTCTGACTGTCCATACCCTTTACGTGTACGTATGCTATTTGTCCGTTTGACAGTTTGTCCACCATCTTGCGGCAGCGTTCTACCCAACGGTTGTACAGCAAGTTGTTCTGTTCACCGCTGCTGATGGCTTTTACGCTTACGTTGAAACGCTTGCCGTTGGCAGGATTGTAGATGCCCAGCAACACCTTCTTGCCGGCCTTGCCTTCCAGCATCGGGAAGTAGTCCATACCGGCTTCGATGGTTTGTCCGTCTATTTGTTCGATGATGCAGCCTTCGGTAACTTCGCTCTTGATGATGGCAAACGGACTCTTCTTCATGATTTCCTTAATCTTCAGGCCTTTGCCGGTGTATGTGTCGTCGTAGAATACACCTAAGTTGGCTGTAGCGAGAGCGGGTCCCGATGCATAATAACGTGCACCCGTATGCGAACCGTTCAGTTCGCCCAACATTTCGCTCAAAAGTTCCTGGAAGTCATAGTTGTTGTTGATGTTCGGCAGGAACCGGCGGTATGCGTCCCGATAGCCTTCCCAGTCGATGCCATGAATGTCTTCCTTGTAGAACTTGTCCTTCACTTGTTGCCATGCGTGGTCGAAGATGTATTGGCGTTCTTGGGCAGGCTTGTAGTCGAAGAGGGCTTCGAACGAAACGGATTTGCTCTTGCCGTCTTTCACCGTTACCTGACTGATGCCTCCACGGGTACAAAGGTAGAAGTGTTCTCCCTTCTTGTCGGGAATCATCTGTCCGTAGCCGATGTTTTTCATCACCAGCTTGGTGCTGTTTTCTTTCAGGTCCTGGCACCAGAGGTCGCTTCCTCTTTCAAAGGATGCCTGATAATATAGCTTGTCACCCTTCTTGCTCAATACGGCATCACCCAGGCTGGACGAGTGGCGGGTGAGTCTTACAATGCGGTCGCGGCAGTTGTCCAAGTCGAAGGTGAGGGGTTTCACTTCGTCCTTCTTGTCGTCGGTCTTGGCGGCATCCTTCTTCCCTTTCTTGCCGGTATCTTCTTTCTTTTCGTTCTTCTGTTCCTTTTCGGCTTCCTCTACAAGTGCCAGTTCTTCCTTGGTGAGCATGAACCGTTCGTAAGCTTCCAGGTCGAAGAACATGATGTAGATGTCGCCATGGGCACCCCAGCTACCATGGCTTCGATAGCCGGCGCGGTCACTTTCCCATATCATGGCCTTTCCGTCCAATACCCACTTGGCACCGGTATCGTTGTATCCGCTTTGGGTCAGGTTGTGTATTTCGCCATTTCCCGAAGCGTTCACCAGTGCCACGTCTTTGTTGTTCCATCCGCCGATGCCGATGTAGTTGGTCAGTATCCAGCGGCTGTCGGGACTCCATTGGTACCATTGGTCGCCGTCGCTGTAAGAGTATTCAAACTTGCCGTCCATTACGGTACGTACCTGCTTGGTAGCTAAGTTGATGACACGCAAGGTGGTACGGTCTTCCAGGAAGGCCACTTCCTTTCCGTCGGGGCTGTATTGCGGTTGGAAGGAAGTTACGTTGGACTGAGTCAGTCTTTCTTCCTCTATGTGGGTAGCGTATGTAAAGAGCTTTTCCTCCTTGTTTCCTAACTTGGCTTGGTAAAGTTGCCATACTCCGTCGCGTTCGGATGCATACACTAAGCTTCGTCCGTCGGGTGCGAAATCCACGTTCCGTTCCTGTTGGGCGGTGTTGGTAATTTGCTTGGTGGTCTTGTATTCAGTGGAGGTTACATATACATCGCCTCGCAGGATGAATGCCACTTCCTTGCCTTCCGGTGAGAGTGCTATTTGGGTGGCTCCGTTGTTTTTGATTTGGCGAATGATGTCACGGTCTATCTTGTCGGTCACTACCTGTACATTTACTTTTTGCGGTTGTCCGCCTTCCTTCAGTGTGTAAATGCCTCCGTCGTAGCCGTAGCAAAGGGTGCCGTTGGCGGCACGTGTCAAGAAACGTACGGGGTGCTTTTCGTGGCGGGTAATTTGTACCGGTTTGCCTCCGTTCACGTTGGCCTTGTAGATGTTGAACGAGCCGTTCTGTTCGCTCAGGTAATAATAGGTGTCGGCACCTGCCCATACGGGGTTCCGGTCTTCACCGTTGAAGGTGGAAAGCTTTTTGTAGGAGCGTTCACCCTGCAAGTTGCACATCCATACATCGCGGGTGATGGACGAGGTGTGATGCTTTCGCCAGGCATCCTCGTAGCCCTTCTTGTCGTGATAGAGCAGGGTCTTCCCGTCAGCGGAAAGGCTGATGTCTTCCATCGGCATGGACGAGAACATGACGGGTCGTCCACCGGCGGTGCTCACTTCATATACTTGCGGGAATTGGGCCGAGGCAAACTGCATATCGTCGGTAGCGGGCAGGATGTTGGCTTGGAAAAGGATATGTGCGTTGTCCTTGAAGGCCAACGGGGTTTCGTTGCCCGAGTGGGTTGTCAGTCGGGTAGGGATTCCGCCTTCCTTGTCCACCAGGTAGATGTCCATACCTCCCAGGCGGTCACTGGCAAAGGCTATCTGTTTTCCATCGGGGCTCCAGATGGGGCGTGTGTCGTGAGCCGGGTTGGTGGTTATTTGGTTGGCACGTCCTCCGTTGGTGGCAACGGTGTAAATGTCCCCCTTGAAGGAGAAAGCTATCTGCGTGCCGTCGGGCGAGATGGCGGGGTATCTCATCCACGCAGCATCGTCGGCGGCATAGGCTTGGAGTGAGAGCGCAAGGGCTGCCACCCCGATCAATTGTCTTTTCATATCAAGTAGATTAAGATGGGTTATTATTATTTTTTTTTAAAGAAGGATCGTATCCGTTTGATGATTTTGAATCCGGTCAATACCCCGTTGAAGATGACCATCCCCGAGCTGAAGTTGTTCATCAGCGTATTGGCGCTGTTCAGTGTTTCGGTGGGATGGAATATCTGTCGGGCGTTGTCCACAATGCGTTTCTTGGATGCCCGGATTTCTTCCAGCTTTTCGGCTTTCTGCTGTGATATCATATCCAGCGTAATCACGTTCTTCGGGTTTTCTTGAGGGGTATTCATGCTATTTGTCGTTTAGAAGTAAGTTGGCCAGGAAATTGGTAAGCGGCTGGATGATGAGTCTTTGTCGGCATCCGTATATCAGCGCACCGAGCAGAAGGATGCCTCCGGTAATGATGGCATAGCTGGTGGTAAGTCCTCCAACCAGCGGTTCGAGCACGTATGCTAAGGTAAACGACAGGTAGAACAGGGCAATCATGCCAAGCACCACCAATACCAGAATGAGTATCAGTGTGGATAGCAGGATGGTAAGCTTGTGCGTGATGTCCAGCTTCACATAATCTTTCTGCAAATCGACGTAGTGCTTCACTTCGGTGAAAAGCGTTTGCAGATTGTCGATGGTCTTGTCTGTTGAAAACATAATAGTCTTTCAGTTGTGCCATTCAGAGGAACGGAGTGACGAAGAATCCCGGTAGCATAAAGTGAGTGTCACCGAGATCCTTCGCTTCGCTCTGGATGACAATGGGTGTAAACAGATATATTCATTCCCAAAATCAATCCACTGCATCCTTTACTTCCGCAGCGATTTTGTCCACCAGCTCGTCCATTTCCGAGCGGTTCAGCTTGATACCCTTTTCGCGGAGGATATCCTTGATTTTCTGACGGGTGTCTTCGCCCTTTTCAGGAGCGAACAGAATGCCGAATGCTGCACCTATAGCGGCTCCACCGAGGAATGCAGCTAAAAAATTCAAACCTTTCATGATATTTTGTTTTATAGTACATTACAAATGTAACAAAAATAATTGGAATATGTTTCTCTTTTGGATAGAAATTGCTATTTTTGCACCGAATTTAAAAGAAATCAGATTGAATATTAACTATAAAGACAAACGAAAATGAAGAAATTGGTTGTATTGGGCATGGGATTGTGTATGGCTCTTGCCTTTACTTCTTGCAAATCAAGTGAAAGTGCTTACAAGAAAGCATACGAAAAGGCAAAGCAGCAGGAAATGGCTGAGGCTCCGGTAGTAGAAGAAGCTCCTGTTGCCGCTCCGGTGGTAGCTGCTCCAGTAGCCGTAGCTCCTGCCGCTCCGGTTGAAGTAGGAACCGTACGCGAAGAAAAGGTTCAGCTCGTATCGGGCAATGGCTTGAAGGCGTTCAGTGTGGTATGCGGTAGCTTCGGTGTAAAGGCCAATGCCGATGGTTTGAAGTCAAGATTGGAAAACGATGGTTACAATGCGTTGGTGGTATCCAACGGTCAGGGCATGTATCGTGTCATCGTAGCATCGTACGACGACCGCGTACAGGCTGCACAGGCAAGAGATGACTTCAAGGCCAAGTATTCCAACAATGCCGAATTCCAGAAGTCTTGGTTGCTTTACGCCAAGTGATTTTTGCATAAAGGAAATGGAATGACCGGCGGCTGCTTTTCTTCGGAAAGGCAGCCGCCTTTGTTTTCCCTGACAAATTGATGAAACTCCTTTCACTCCTTTCACCGCGGCTTAACGTGCTGATACTTAGTATGCAAGTGTGAAAGGAGCCCTTTCACCGTCCTTTCACCCTTTCACCGAATGCCTTCGCGAAAAAAAATATGCCATCAGAAAATAATTGTTTGCCGTTGCGTATGCCCGAAAACATCTTCAACATTTTGAAAGAATTATGATTTGAAATTTGGGTTTATAAGAGTTTTCATTTATCTTCGCAGTATGAATATAGATAAACTGATACGTAAATATTTCAATGGTGAATCATTGTCACCAACGATAGAGGTTTTCGATAATGATACCATATACAATACCTACACAGATATTGTAAGATTGCTAAATGGTTATCCGGACATTGAATTGACCATGCTTCAAGGGTTGAGCTATTGCTTCTATGAAGTGTTGGATAATGTTTTGACACATTCAGAAAAAATATGTGGTACGGTTTTAATGAGATATTTGCCGGAAGATAATAAAGTTCAGATTTTGGTAGCAGATGATGGTATTGGCATAAAAGCTTCGTTATGTACCAATCCCCAATATGCAGGGATTTCAGAGGAAGAAGCAGTAAGAACTTGCATAATGGATGGTGTAACGGATGGTAAAGGAATGGGGTTTGGACTATATTCTACCTCTAGATTGATTCAAAATGTCGGCATTACACTTGAGATTCATTCAGGCAATAGTATGTTGATATATGATGGTTTGAATATCCATATAACTGAAGCTTCATATTGGCAAGGGACTATTGTTTATTTTGAACTTCATTCCAATAAGGAAATCAATCCTAATGATATTGTTGACAATCGTACGGATTGTGAAGGACAATTTAATGATGAGTTTGCAAAAACGGATGAATTGGATAATTTGTGGTAAAGGAGAGATGGCTATGATAACATTCAGATTTAAGGAAATAGGTGAAAATTTGGGAACAAGGCAACTGGGGGCTAAAGTACGGGAACAATTATTGCCACTAATTCATACGAACGATAAGGTTGTTTTGGATTTTGAAGGAGTAAATGTGGTGTCCAATTCGTTTGCCGATGAATGCTTGGCCAAACTATTGTTCAGTATGTCTTTTGAAGAATTGAAGCAACGTACTACCTTTACTTCCGTCAATGACTTTGCACGAAAAAATATAGCAATAGCTTTCCGTAGGCGTATAGCTGTTATTTCGAATGTTTGTAAAGAAACTATTTAAATCATCAACTCTTCTTCAACTTTCGGAAAAAGTTGAAGAAGAGTTGCTACGAAAAACTATTTGTTTCACCAGTCTTAAAGCTTCCGCCGGAAGCTCTATAAGCTTATCGCGATGCGTTACTAAGCTTCCTTGGTAATCTTTGTAATCTTCTTCAGGAAGTTCAGACTTCTTGAATATGAAGTGCTTGCGATGCTGTTCCCGTCTGAATATCCTACTTTTTATAATGTCATCCAGAGCGCAGCGAAGACGTGTTGTTGAGGGCTTGTCCGAAAAAACTCGGTAACATCCACTAAAAGTAAGCGTCTCCACGATTCTCACCCATGAATAAATCGGGGCTGATAATATAAAATCATCCCCTCTTCCATTTGTCCGGTAATAGATCCCTGTATTTTTGCAAGGGTGTGTTTGGCTGCCATTCTGCAGTTCTGTCAATAATATCTGTCAGATATTCAAACAAGTCTACTTTATTCATTCTACATGACAAAGCCAACGTATAAAGTATGGCTGCCCGTTCGGCACCCTTATGGCTGCCGAAGAACAATGAGTTTCTTCTTGAGATGGAAAAA
>JAFQBF010000142.1 GCA_017416735.1 Bacteroidaceae bacterium
ATGCAGATTTGTTCTTTTTTGTGGGTATATTACGGATTCCCCGTTTCTTGCTACGAAGGACGCAATGTAGAGGAAGTTCGTTTCGCCAGCGGTTACAAGATGGCCAAGCAGGATGCATCGGAAGTAGATTGCGTGTGTGGTATTCCTGATTCGGGCATCGGTATGGCGATGGGATATGCCGAAGGAAAGAATGTGCCTTATCACCGTGCCATCACCAAATATACCCCGACATGGCCACGAAGCTTCACTCCGGCCAATCAGGAAATGCGTTCGTTGGTAGCCAAAATGAAGTTGATACCGAACCGGGCGATGATGGATGGCAAGCGTGTGCTCTTCTGCGATGACTCCATCGTGCGTGGTACCCAGCTTCAGGACAATGTGGATGAGATGTTCAACTATGGGGCCAAGGAGGTACACATGCGTATTGCATGTCCGCCGTTGATTTATAGCTGTCCGTTCATCGGATTCAGTTCGTCGAAGGGCGACTTGGAATTGCTTTCTCGTCGTGTCATCAAGGAATTGGAAGGTGATGAGAACAAGGACTTGGACAAGTATGCTACGACAGGATCGCCTCAGTACGAACGGATGGTGGAAGAAATCCGTAAGCGATTCGGCTTGACATCCTTGAAGTTCAATACGCTGGAAATCTTGATTGATGCGATTGGGTTGCCGAAGTGTAAGGTTTGTACCCATTGTTTTGACGGTTCCAGTCATTTCTAATGATAAAATTATAAAAAGAGCGTTGAATTGTTTGGCAGTTCAACGCTCTTTTCCTATTTTTACACTCGTGAATTTAAAACGAAGAAAAATGAATATAGTAGAACGTTTCTTAAGATATGTCAGCTTCGATACCCAATCGGACGACAATAGTGGTGTTACTCCCAGTACACCGAAACAAATGGTGTTTGCCCAATATTTGAAAGGTGAATTGGAAGCCCTTGGCTTGGAAGAAATCGAGTTGGACGAATGCGGTTATCTTTATGCCACACTTCCTGCCAATACGGATAAGGAAGTACCGACCATCGGTTTCATCGCTCACATGGACACCAGTCCTGATATGAGCGGTGCGAATGTGACTCCTCGCATCGTGCATCATTACGATGGAAGCGACATCGTGCTTTGCGAAGAAGAAAACATCGTCCTGGCTCCGGCACAATTCCCTGAATTGCTCGACCACAAGGGCGAAGACCTCATTGTGACTAATGGCAAGACCCTTTTGGGTGCAGATGACAAGGCTGGTATTGCTGAAATCGTGTCTGCCATTGTTTACTTGCAGCAACATCCCGAAATCAAGCACGGAAAGATTCGCGTCGGCTTCAATCCCGATGAAGAAATCGGTTTGGGTGCGCATAAGTTCGATGTGGAAAAGTTCGGTTGTGAGTGGGCTTACACGATGGACGGAGGTGAAGTGGGAGAGTTGGAGTTCGAGAACTTCAATGCGGCTGCTGCCAAGGTTATCGTGAAGGGACGAAACGTACATCCGGGTTATGCCAAGAACAAGATGGTGAATGCCATCCGTGTGGCGAATGAATTTATGAGTCTCCTTCCGGGCAGTGAAACTCCTGAGTGTACCGAAGGTTATGAAGGTTTCTACCATGTGGTAGGCATCGAAGGATCGGTGGAAGAAGCAACCATCAACTACATCATTCGTGACCATGACCGCACCAAGTTCGAAGCCCGCAAGGAATGTATGCAGGCTTGGGGCGAGGCCATCAATGCCAAGTATGGTGCCGGCACGGTGAAGGTGGAACTGAAAGACCAGTACTACAATATGCGTATGCAGATTGAGCCGGTGATGCACATCATCGACATTGCCAAGAAGGCGATGGAAGAAGCCGGTGTCACTCCGAAGGTGAAGGCCATCCGTGGCGGTACGGACGGTGCCCAGCTTTCATTCAAAGGCTTGCCGTGTCCGAATATCTTTGCCGGTGGCTTGAACTTCCACGGACGCTATGAGTTTGTGCCCATCCAGTCGATGGAAAAAGCCATGATGGTGGTGGTGAAGATTGCCGAACTTACAGCCAGATGAATTTAGTAATAATTGTCATTCAGACGACCGAAGGGAGGAAGAATCTGGGTAGCGTAAAGTGTGGATGCTTCCGAGATCCTTCGCTTCGCTCTGGATGACAGATGGGATAAAAATAGATAACAATAACTTTTAAAATCAAATATCAAATGAAAACTACTCCGTTTACCGAAACACACATTGCTCTTGGAGCAAAGATGCATGAATTTGCAGGTTACAACATGCCGATTGAATACTCAGGCATTATCGACGAACATATGACCGTTTGCAACGCTGTGGGTGTATTCGATGTGTCGCACATGGGTGAATTTTGGGTAAAAGGCCCGAACGCATTGGAATTCCTTCAGCAAGTAACTTCCAACAACGTGGCTATCCTTCCTGTCGGCAAGGCTCAATACACTTGCTTCCCGAACGAAGAAGGCGGTATCGTGGACGACCTTATTGTTTATCATTACGAAGACGAAAAATATCTCTTGGTGGTGAATGCTGCCAATATCGACAAGGACTGGGCGTGGTGTACAAGTCATAATACAGTGGGTGCTGAACTCGAAAACTCTTCTGACCGCATGGCTCAGCTCGCCATCCAGGGTCCGAAGGCTACCGAAGTTCTCCAACGCTTGACTCCGGTGAACTTGGCCGAAATTCCTTACTATGCATTTGCTGTTGGTGAATTTGCCGGTTGCCCGAACGTGATTATTTCTAACACCGGTTACACTGGTGCCGGTGGTTTCGAACTCTACTTCTATCCGGAAGACGGACAGAAGATTTGGGATGCTATCTTCGAAGCCGGTGCACCGGAAGGTATCAAGCCAATCGGTCTTGGTGCTCGCGATACACTCCGTCTCGAAATGGGCTTCTGCCTCTATGGCAACGATTTGAGCGATACGACTTCTCCGTTGGAAGCAGGTCTCGGTTGGATTACCAAGTTTGTGGAAGGCAAGAATTTTACTGCCCGTGCCATCCTCGAAAAGCAGAAAGCAGAAGGTATCACCCGCAAGCTCGTGGCATTCGAAATGGTAGATCGTGGTATTCCTCGTCACGGCTATAAGCTCGTGAACGCCGAAGGCGAAGAAATCGGTGAAGTAACCAGCGGTACCATGTCGCCGACCCGTAAGATTGGTATCGGTATGGGTTATGTAGCCAAGGCTTACACAGCTCTCGATACGGAAATCTTCATTGATGTACGTGGCCGTAAGTTGAAAGTGAAGGTAGTTAAGGCTCCGTTCAGAAAGTAAGTGGACTATAACCAATTCATACTGACCGTCAACTCGTCCAGCATCATCATCCTGATGGTGCTGGCGATTATTTTGCTTACCGCTACCCGTTTTCGCGGAGAGAACGGATATGCGGCGGCTATCATTGTGCTACCCAACGTTCCTGTCTATCTTTATAATATGAGCCGTATGTTGGGATGGCACGATTTTTCACTTTTTATGCTTCCTGTCTGCTTTTCGGCCAACACCCTGCTGATGCCCTTGCTTTGGCTCTTTGCCAAGAAGAATTTTGATCCGTCGTTCCGGCTAAGGCCACTTGACTTGCTCCATTTATTGCCGGGATTGGTCTGTCTGGTTCTATGTTTGTCCCTGTCACCCGAAGAGCAGCTTGCTTCCATCCAATACGAGACAACAGGCGAAGATTCTCTATTAGGCGATGTCAATACTTCTATCGTTTTCTTGCAGATGGTGGGTTACTTCACCGTCATCTTCCGATTCCTGCACCGCAAGAAGAAGCTCATCAACGATACGGTTTCGGATGCCGAGTGGGTGCAGAAGGAATGGATTATTGTCTTCGAATACCTCTTTGCCGGTCTATTTGTCGTGGTGATGGTGTGCTATGCCATTTGGCCACGTACCGATGCCTGGCTCATCCAAATACTGAATGTGGTGGCGATGTTCTATCTGGTGTATAACACCATTGCCCATCCGGTGATGCCCATCGTGCAACAGGTGTCAGAACCGATACAAGAGAAAGAGGTGACGATAGAGCCGGAAGCATCCGTTCTGCCTTCGATGAGTGACGAACAGATGAAGGAAGTCTGCGACACGGC